>CAZIGU010000096.1:0-2595 GCA_964538545.1 uncultured Candidatus Peribacteria bacterium | reverse complement strand
AATAGTTATATAATAATAAAGTTTAATTTTTAATAAATTTATATGAATAAATTTTTAAATGAAATAATAGAATGAAAAAATTTTGAATTACTTATAGATTCTAATATCTTTAATAAAGATATTGTCTTGAAAGCAGCATATCAATTTTTAGATAAAGGGTACTTTTATTTCAAATTTGATGAAAATAAAAATATTATATTACAATTTACTAAAAAAGAAGATATTGATTTAGAGTCAAGAGATATAATAAATGAATTTAGTGATGAATTATTGTCAGTTTATTTAAGAGATAGATTAGAAAAAGAAAATAAAATTATAAGAGAAGCTATAGTTACAAAAGCTATAAATTGACCATTAGATACTAATAATTTTGTTACATTAGATACAGATACTTTAAATAATACTGAAAAAAATCAATTAGATTTTGATAAAGATATAGATGATATACTTAAAGAAATAGAAAATGATCCTGAATTGCAAATAGATGAGGAAGAAATAGAAAGAATATTAAAAGAAATAGAAGAAGAATCTAATAGTTTTGATAAACAAGAGCCTTCTATAGATTTAGATGCTATAAATGATATTAAAAATAAATTTAAAAAATAAAAATTTAATTATGAATGAAATATTTGAAATAGATACTGATATTTATAATTCTGATTTTATAATTCAATCTATGGATGATTTTAGCGAATATGCTAATATAGAGTATAATAATTGAGAATTAAAAATTTTTTGAGAAAATAAATGAGATATATTAGAAATATATAATGAATTTATGAATTATGTTATTTGAATAATTAATAATAATTAAAATATGTTAACATTAGAAAAAATAGATCTGTCAGATTTATCTAAAATTTGATTCTTTAGGTTTAAAAAATTTGACAAAGATACATATTTAATAACGAACGATGTTTGAAAATTTGAATTTTTATCAAATGATGAATTTGAAAAATTTATCTCTTGAAAAAATCTTGAATCACTATCTAAGTATGATTCTTTATTGAAAAAGTGATTTATAAAAGATGAATATTATCAAGATAAAATTACTTGAAGTGTTTCTCTAAAAAATCATTTTGTTTGAACTTGACCTGTTTTACATATGATTGTAACAACACTTAGATGTAATCATAAATGTAAATATTGTCATGCAGCAGTAGCACCTATGTCTGCTAAAAAATTTGATATGACAAAAGAAACAGCTAAAAAAGTAGTAGATACTATATTTTTTACAAATTCAGAATGATTAACTATAGAGTTTCAATGATGAGAATCTCTTGTTAATTATGAAGTTTTACAATATATAGTTGATTATGCTAAAATAAAAGCTATTCATTTGAAAAAACAAGTTTTTTTTGTTATAGTAACAAATCTTACTATAATGACTGATGAAAAATTATCACGGTTACTTGATAATTGAGTAGATATATCTACATCTTTAGATTGAGATAAATTGACTCATAATTATAATAGAGCTTGATATGAATGAGATAGTTATGAAGATGTTGCTTATTGGATTAAGAAAATACCAATAGAAAAAGAAAAGAGATGAATGTCTAAAAAAATATGAGCATTACTTACAGTTACAAAAGAAACTATTTGAAAATATAAAGAAATAATAGATGCATATGTTGATTTATGAATGAATTCTATCTTTTTAAGATGGTTAAATCCATATTGATTTGCTGCCTCTGATTTAGATACTTTAGCTTATTCTAATGAAGAATGGATAGATTTTTATAAAAAATCACTTGATTATATTATAGATTTAAATAAAAAATGAATTTTTTTTAAAGAAAGTATAACAACTGTATATTTACATAAAATTTTCAATCAAAGAGATTCAAATTTTATGGATATTAGATCTCCTAGTTGAATAGCTATATGATGAGTAGCATATAATTATGATGGTAAAGTATATGCTTCAGATGAGTCAAGAATGCTTTGAAGAATGTGAATAGATGATTTTTTAATGACAGATATGTTAGATTCTTGAGAAGAAACTTATAAAGCTATGATGAATAGCGATATAACTAAAGTAGCAGTACAGTCGAGTACATTAGATTGATTACCTTGATTTAATGAACATGTATATAAGCCATATATTTGAGTTGATATTATTCATAATTTTAAAACAACTTGAAATGTGTATAGTCGAATTATGAAAGATGGTAAAATACAGTTACAAATAGCTATTCTAGATATTATTTTTGATAAATTAAGAGATAAAGAAATAGAAGAAATGTTTATGTCTTGGTTAAATAATTAAATTTATTTTTTTAAATATTTTATTATGTCTAATGATAAAAAAAAGTCTTTACCTAAATTAAAAAAGAAACTAAATTGATTTCTTACAGACGAATCAGGTAAAATAACAAAAAAAGATGCTCTATGATTATGAATTGTAGCTTGATTATTATCTTGAATTGATAATGTAGATGCTAAATGTATAGCATGAGGTCATACTAGTTGATATTGAGCTTGATGACATGTTAATGCACAAGCTACATGACATGTAAGTTCTACTCCATGAGCAACAGCTTGACATGTAAGTTCTACACCAAATTGAGGTCATATAAGTTGACAAACTAT
>CAZIGU010000095.1:0-2630 GCA_964538545.1 uncultured Candidatus Peribacteria bacterium | reverse complement strand
TAAATGAAAAATAATTACAAAAGAAGTAACTCATAAATTTAAAAAATATAACAAAAAATCAGGCAAATCTTTATAATTTTGTTTTGTTAAAACAATATTTATTCACATTCTCGCTCATAGTTTTTTTAATTCTTTTATTCAATATATACATTTTTTTAAAGCTCAAGGTAATTGAACTAAATAATCATGAACTTCTTCCTTATGACTATGAATAGAAAACTTAAACAACGTTGCTCATGATTCAATACATTCTTTAGCAAATCAAGGTTTTCACAACATAACTCAATTTGTCTGTATTCTTATAAGTTTGAATCATACTTTCTTAGCAAATTTTATATATTTTAATATATTTTTATGAATAAGAGGTTCTCATCAAGTAAATCAAAGCATTCAATATCAAGCTTTATATCAAAAAAGTATTCTTTTATATATTTCTTTATCTTCTGGTTTTATATCTGTAGTTCTACTATCATGATCTTGACTACAAAAAAAACATCTTTCTTGACATAACTTATGAACCATTACCTCATAACAACTTGAAGCATATTGTGATTTTTTATTTTTAGTTCAAGAAAGTATTTCATCTCTTAACTCTAAATCTTTTTTTGTAATATTTTTATTCATAATTAGCTAATTCATTTATTAACCATTTAAAAAGAGGAAAATGTTCTCAAGAGAATGCATATAATTCTGAACATTCATGTGTAAAATATATAAAAAAATCTATTATATTATTTACTTCTACAGCATCTTCTGAATAACTTATAATAATATCTTTTATAGAATTATCTTTTATTTTATTTAAAAAAATTTCATTTTTTCATAAATTAAAATATTTTTTAAAATTGTTTATTTTAATTATTTCATCATCTAGATTTTTAAAATCTAATATTAATAAATTTTTATTAAAAGTAAAATAATAATTATTTTCAAACTGATCAAACTAAATAAAAATAATAAAAAACTATTTTCTTTATTTCATATATATCATATATTTTAAAATCATTTAAAGCTAATTTAGATTTTAAATAATATAAAACTTCATAATCAAAAATAGAATTATTTATATCTATATTATCAAGAATTATTTGATAATTTTCATTATCAAATAATTCTATTATTTTTTCTTTATTCATAAGGTTTTATTAAATTATAATCTTTTTGAAAATAAGGAAAAATTCATCAACATTTATTTTTTAAATTACAATTTTTACATATATCTAACTTAATTTTATAATCAGAAAAATTCATACTATTTTTTTCAGCTAAATATAGTTTATTTCAGAAAATACATAATGGTAAATTATCTATCTTTATATTATTTGAATTAATTTTAGAAATTTGTTTTTTTATAATTGATAAATCTGGAAAAAATCTTTGTTTTTTTATATAATCTTCATTGTTTAAATAATTAGCTTCCATATTGCAAAATGCAATAAATTCAAGTCATTTAAAATTATTATTTATAAAATTTATGATATCATTTATATGATTTTGATTATATTTACTTATAACTGATATAATAGAAGTTTTTATTCATAATTTTAAAGACTCAATTATATTTTTAGTTATTAATTCAAATGCTCCTAATCTTCAAACTTGATAATCATGTATTTTTCATATATGTCAATGTAAACTATATGATATTTGATAAACTCAAGCTTTTTTATATATTAAAAGATTATTATAATCAAAAGTTCAATTAGTGTGTATACATACTTTTAATCAAAGTTTTTTTCATACTTTTATAAGATCAACAAAATTTTTAAAAATTGTAGGTTCTCATCACTGTATAGATACATAAATATAGCCTTTGGATTTAATTATAATAAAATCTTTTATAACTTTTTTAATATCTAAATATTGAGTCTTATTTGTAAATAAAGCATTAGTTACACAAAATCAACACATATTATTGCATAAAAGAGGTGTTTTATAAACATAACTACTCATATATTTTTTCTGGATAAATTTCTAAATAATCTTTTCTATATCAAGAACAAAAAGTTTTTTTATCGCAATTATTACATTTTAAAACATGATTTTTTTCTGTTAAAAAAACTCACTTTTCTCAAGATTTAATTTTATTATAATCAACATGATTTTCTACATATTTTCATAAAAAACATATAGGTATATGGTCTACATCTATTTTTAAATTATATTTATAACATAAATCTAAAGAAGAAATTATATATTTTTCTGTATCCTCATATCTGGGAACAACTTCATCATTTTTATCAGCAGCTCACATGGCCTTTGTAAAACTTAGCTGAATCCTATCTAATCATTTAAAATTTATATTTATATATTCTATTATTTCAGGTAAATATCTATAATTTATACTATTTACTATAATGTTTATTCTTAATTTCAATCATCTATCTATTATCTCTTTCATGGATCTTTCCCTTGGAATTCTAGTTCAATTATTTCAAGCTATCTTATCATTTATTTCCTCTATATGACAAGGATAATTTATATTATAAAGATCTATATTAAATTTTTGTAATTTATCTAAATTATTATTTTTAAGCAAAAAAACTCCATTACTTTGAAACTCTATAAAACAATTTGGTTTATTCTTTCTTATGAAATATAATATTTTATATAGATCAGGATTTAATAAT
>CAZIGU010000094.1:0-2652 GCA_964538545.1 uncultured Candidatus Peribacteria bacterium | reverse complement strand
ACTCAAAATAGTGATGATAATATAGAAGAAGTTAAAAAAGATAATTTAGATACTCAGGAAATAAAAGAAAATATATTAAAAAATGAAGAAAAAAAAGAAATTTGGTCTGAAAAATTTAAAATACTTGAAGAAAAAGTAAAAGAAGTTCTTTTAGTTCAAGATTCTGCAAAAGCAATTGAATATATAACTGCTTGAGCAATAGCTTTTTGAAGCTCGGATATACATTATGATAATAAAGAAAATCTTACAGTTGTAAGATTTAGAATAGATTGAATACTTGTAAATATATTCTCTTTAGAAAAAAAAGAATATAAATTAGTTTTAGAGAGAATTAAACATTCTTCTAATTTAAAATTAAATATAACAAATATACCTCAAGATTGAAAATATGAGTTGTTTTTAAATAATGATAAAATAGATATCAGAATATCTAGTTTACCAACTCCTTATTGAGAAAATATAGTTTCAAGAATACTTGATAGTAAAAAAGCAATTATAAATTTTGAAGATTTATGATTTATATGGACTACTTGAAGAATACTTGAAAAAGCAATAACTAAAAAAAATGGCCTTATACTTGTTACATGACCAACTTGAAGTTGAAAAACAACAACTTTGTATACTATATTATCAAAATTGAATTCTCCAGATAAAAAAATAATTACACTAGAAGATCCTATAGAATATAGATTAGATTGAGTAGTTCAGTCTGAAGTAAATGAAAAAAATTGATATTCATTTCAAATGTGATTAAAAGCTCTTTTGAGGCAAGATCCAGATGTGATTATGATTTGAGAAATAAGAGATTATGAAACATTGCAAATAGCTACACAAGCTAGTTTAACTTGACACTTAGTTTTGTCAACACTTCATACTAAAAGTGCTGCTGATACTCTAGATCGTATAACAAATATGTGATTAAAAAATTATATACTAGCTTCGGCAATAGATACTATTATAGCTCAAAGGCTTGTTAGAAAAATATGTAATCATTGTAAAGTAGAAAAACAAAAAACAAAAGAAGAAGAAGTTATTGTACAATCTATGTTAAATGATATTTGAATAAAAAATATATCAAAAGAAAATATAAAACTTTATAAATGAACTTGATGTCCTCATTGTAATAATTCTTGATATAAATGAAGAATATGAATATATGAGATAATAACTTTAAATGATAATTTAAGAAATCTAATAAGAGAATGAAAATCAAGTGATGAAATAATAAAAGAAGCTAGAAATTCTGATTTGATAACTATAAAAGAAGATTGAATTTTAAAAGCTATGTGATGATATACTACTATAGAAGAAATTCTTAGAGTAATTTAAATTATTTTTAATAAAGAAATATGAAAAAAATATTTTTAATATTTATTTTTAGTTTGATATTTTGATATCAAGTATATGCTGAAAAAAATTGTAATTCAGAACAAGATATATATAAACAGTACCAATGTTATGAAAAAGAAGTATGTGAAAAAGAGTTTAGAAATCCTAAAGAAAAAAATCCAAACGATAATAAAATACATTATCAAACAAAAAAATATAAAAATGCTTTAGAATATGAAAATACAACAGAAGAAGAAAATAAAAATCCTCTTTTGAGAGTAGAAAGGGAAGAAAAAGCTTTTAAAAAAGCAGTTTTAAACTATAAAGAAAATATGAATAATATTTATAAATGTTCTTTACTTGCAACTCAATACAATTCTTTAAGAAAGGTAAAAGACAAACTTAAAAAAAATAAAGAAGTAAAAGAAAATATAGTAGATAAGATAGATGAATATTTAAAAAAGATAGAAATAAAAATGAATTCTTGAGAGACGCAATGTAAAAATATTGATAAAAAAGAATCATATCAAAAACTTATTGTTTTAAGGGAAGTTACTTTTGAAACTTGCAAATATAGATATTATCTTGAATATTTAAAAGATTATTATAACCAAAGTATAACTTTTGTTAGAGATGATGAAGAAACAAAAAAAAATTGAGAGTCTGTAAAATATATAGAAAAAAAAGTTTTTTGAATACAAAATGCTATATCTAAAGAAATAGAAGCAAGTTATAAAATATTTCCAATAGCTTATGCTCGATATAGTGAATATGAAAATAATTTTCCTATACATGTACTTCTTTTGATAATCAAAGAAGATTATATAGTTTTAAGAAAAAATTTACATTCAGTTTTAAATCCTTTAAATCAAGTAGTATATAAAATATCAAATGCAATGAGTAAATAACTTGATTTATTTTTTTTTTAAATATACTTCAAAACTTATATTTATTTCTTTTAAAATATGACACTTAATAAAAAAGATGCTATTGATGATTTAGGACATTATATATTAGATAAATCAAATTGAGATATTGCTCAAATAGTAAGAGAATTTTCAAATAATATATGAAAAATAATAGAGTTATTATCAAAAAATATAGAAGAAATTAAAAAAAATGCTTTAAAATATTGATTAGATATTAAATTAGAAGAATTATCTATAAATACAAATGATTCTTTTTTATTTGACAGTGAAAATATAAGTAAAATAAATGGATTTTTTATAGTAGACGTTTTTAATATAATAATAACTTTGATTCAAAGATATCTAAATGAAGATATAAATAAAGTTTTAGTTAAAAAATCAAGAGATAATTTTA
>CAZIGU010000093.1:0-2799 GCA_964538545.1 uncultured Candidatus Peribacteria bacterium | reverse complement strand
CTTCTATTTATATATGATATCTTGAAGAAAAATGATATAAAAAATCAAGTATTTGATATTATTTGGTAAATATTTTTTCAGATTTAGAAAAACTTATAATTATTTTGTGATGAAAAAAAATAAATATAAATTCATATGATTTTTTATGAGATATGATAGCTACTTGTTTTTGAGAATCTAGAAATAGATATTTATGAATCTTATTGGCAAAATGAAAAAATATAGATGAAGCTATACAAATAATGAAAATTGAAAAAAAACATTCAGAATGATATGAAACTATTTTATGATTAAAGGATATTATTTTACAAAATGATTTAAAATTTCTAAAGGAAATTGTTTCAATTTTTTGATAAATTTTAATTTTTATGCTACAATAAAACAAATATTATATATAATTTAATTTTATTATGGCAAATTTTGTAACTATAGAAAACGATAATTCAAAAATAAAACTTCAAAATCTTATGTTTGTTTGAATTTTTATATGATTTGTTTGGATTTTGTTTCATTTCACAGTTATATATTTCTTTTGACTTGTTTTGGACTCTGTTTTGCTTGTTTGATTGTTTTTATGACTTCGAAATTTGATATCACTTTTGGTTGATATACCTGTATGAATAATTCAAAATTATATAAGAGCTAAAAAAATATTACTTATTTGAGCCTCTCTTTTATTTTTGGTAAGCTTGATATTTTTTAAATTTATATTTTTTCAAGATTTATCACGATTAACAGATACTTCCTCTTCTATATGAGATTTATTATGAGAATTTTTAAATAGTTCATTAAATATAATTTTGCTTTTACTTCGAGCTATTATGTATTGAATTATAAAAGAATTATTTGATGTAACAACTCTTAGTTATATATTTAACAATTCTACTCCTTGAGAATATGCTCTTTTGATATCTAAATATTGAATACATTTTGGTTGATGAGCTTTAATTGGACTTGTTTTATCATGAGTTTTACTTGCTTTAGATATAAAAATAGCAATATCTGTTTTTGTTGTTATATTATTTGTATTTATATTTTTTATTTTAAAATTTTTTGATAATTCAAAAGAAACTATAGAAGTAAAAAATATCAAAAATATCAAAAATGTAAAAGTTGATTTGATGCTGTCAGCTCTTTGACAAAAAGCTTCAAATGTAGTTCAAAAAATAACTACAAAAAATTTGATAGAATTATCTAAAAAGACTAAGTTGGTATTTTTAAAGCCAAATGATGATAAAGATAGAAAAATAGATGTAAATGAGCTTTATGATGAAACTGTGAAAAATTTTAAAATATTAAAAAAAATAATGATACTTATGCCTATAAATATAGTTTTATTATGGTGAAGTATGGTTATGTTGATATTTTGATTTTGGGATACTTTTGTATCTACATTTCAAGTTGAATTTTTAAATAAAATAATTCAAAACAATTCTTCAACAGAGCTTATAAAAAATACAGGTTGAATAATAAGCTGATATGTTTTACTTGGTCTTATAGCTCTGCCAGCATTTTTGTTTCAATGATTTTTTATAGAAAAAGTTAAAAAATATTGAGTTTACAATATAATTATGTTTTGAACCTTGCTTAGTTGATTTTCTATGATATGTTTTTGATTATCAGAAAGTATTTATGCAGTTATATTTTTTTGAGTTTTAAATAGTATATGATATGCTGCAGCTATGCCTAATAGTCAATCTATTTTTTGAGAATTATATAGCATAGAATATGTTAAAAAATATAATTTAAGAGAAGTTAGTTCTACTTTTTCTCGAGCTCCTTTGAGGATGATGTTAAACTTTGCTAATATATTGTGAGTAGTTTTAGGTTCTATTTTGATAGCTATATTTTCTTTTAATATATTTTTTATATTATTTTGATTATTTATACTTTGAGTTTTTGTTTATTCCATGTTAAATTTATCTACATTTAATTTATTGTATCAACCTACAGTTGAGGAAGTTCAAGATATAAAACAAATTATTGAAAAAGATGCTAAAGTAGATGAAGATTTTGTATAATAGTTTCTTGTAATGAATTATTTATTCGCAATTTTCTTAGCTTTTTAAAAGTTATTTTATTTTCATAATTAAGATAATTTTTAATAGCTTTTTTTTGTTTATTTTCATCATTTTCATTAAAATCTTTAATTATCTTTTCATATTCTTTTTCATTTATTATTTTTGATAAATCATCTAATTTATATTTGTGTGCTAGATTTGATTCTTTGTATATATCAAATAAAAAATCATTTCAGTTTATTATAGCTTGTAAAAAAGAATTTTCTCACCTAACTATATTTTTATCACATAGTTTGATAAATTTATAATAATCATTTATTTTTAAAAAAGGCATATTTATGATATTTGATTTTTTTGATTTTATTTTGTTATCAAATAAAAAATATATATTTTTTTTATCTGAATAAATATATTTTTTTATATTTTTAAAAGTTTGTTTATAACAAAAAACACTAATCCATTTTTTTTTATAATCATCATCTTTTAGAGATATAATTTTTTTTCTTTCTATCAATATGTTTTTATCACTTATTTTAAATTTTTCAACTTCATCATTTATAATTATTCATCAATTTCATGGTAAAAAAGATGGGATTATATATTTTATATTTATATTTTTTATATCATATCTTGTATTGTGTAGATTTTTTGCATTATCATGAAAAGCTAAATATCATAAGTTTTGTATAAAAAATGGTTTATTTTTAAATTTATAATAAAAATCATAGTTAATTTTTTTATCAAAAAAGTTAATAATATTTTCATTTGGTAAAATATA
>CAZIGU010000092.1:0-2990 GCA_964538545.1 uncultured Candidatus Peribacteria bacterium | reverse complement strand
AAAATATGAATTAATTGGAAAAGAGAAGAAAAAAGTTTTGAAGTAGAAATAGTTTAAAAAGATGTTTTTATAAAAACATCTTTTTTGTATTACGACATTTCTATTTTTATTTGACACTTTTTTCTACATTTTTTTACAAAAATTTTTATAAATTTTAAAAATTAAATAAACTATATTGCAATAAAAATTTATCTAATAATTAAAGTGAATATCTAAAAATAATATTCTCCTTGTTATTATTTCTGCAAATTAACTGGGTTGAGATTCTATAAAGATGTTTTTTGAATTTAATAAGTTATATACTAATAATATCTTTATTATTTCCAATAAATTTGAATGGGGTGAGAATTGAAATGCAATCTGATATAAAAATAAAGTGATACATTCTCTTAACAAAAATGAAGCTATTATAAAAGATTATCCAGAAATTATAGAAAAAGTCGCACTAGAACAAATATTATTATAATGTGAGATTCTCTTTGAGACTCTAATATGATAGATTGATTTGAATTTGAGAATCTTTTGAAAATAGGTTTTCTAAATCAAAATGATGAAGAAATGTTGAAAAAATATAAAAATATTTATGATATTATTTTAACTTGAGATGCTAATTTAGACTTTGTAAATAATGTGTTGAGAGAAATAATTTAATAAAAATAGTATGGAATATTTTTGGAAAGAATTTAAAAATAGTGTTTTTGGAAAAAATATACTTAAACTTATGATATTTCAAAAGCTTATTGATTATTAAGAAGTAAAGGATTATAGCAGTATTTTGAATGCTTATACTTTACTTTTGGAAAATAATTTGATTTATCAATTTAAATTTACTAAACTTATTTTTAGATAATTATTTAAAGTAGTTTTAAGTTTTGTATCTAAAGCTGGTTTGGATTTGAAACGGGACGATAAAAAAAAATTTGACTTTTTTATTAAAAAATATATCATATAGGAGTATAATATTTAACTTAAAAATTATTATGAATAAATATAGTAAATTTGAAAATCAAGAAGATTTTAAAGAAAATTGTGATAATAACAAAAATCCTATTTTCTTAAAATGAGTTGAAAAAATCAAAACTATAACTTGTGTTTGATTGCTTTCTGTCTGATTAGTAGTTTCTTGAAACTCTGTAGCATGAGAAAATATAGAAAATAAAAAAGATAATTTATCGCAAATAAATAAAAATCTACCTTTAGAAGAAAAAATAGAAAATATATTATTAAACCTTGATGAAAGAATAAGAGAATATCAAAGAAAAAAAATAAAATGATTTAACCCAGTTGTATCTAAAGAATTAGTAGAATGCATAGAAGAGGCTGAAAAGATAATAACTGATAAATCAGATAAAAATAAAATGAAATTAACTATTACTTTAATAACCTTTTTTTGAAAAGTAGATACAATAGCTTGAAGCTCTAATGAATATTATGAAATTGTTATTGAAAAATTTCCTGAATTAAAATGAACTGAATTATGAAAAAAATTAAATAGTATTGCTAACGATATAGTAATTTTAAATCTTCAAAAAAAATTAAATCGAATATAATCCAATATTAAAAATACACTAAAACAGTGTATTTTTTGTTTTTTTAAAGAAAATATGATAAGATAAAGTAATATTTTATATATTTTAAAAAATATGAATAATAATTTAGACAATAAAAATATTGATTCGGCAAAATTAGAAAAACCTACAGAATCAAAAAATCAATCAAACAAAGTAATAGATTCTCCTGGATGGAAGGCATTTTTAGAATTTATTAAAAAAAATGAAAGTCTAAAAAACCAAGATTTAGATAATATAAAAAAAATAATAGAACTTACAAGTATAGATGATTTTTTAGGTTTTTATATATGAAATAATATGGGATACACTAGTGAAAAAAAAATAAGAAAAATATTAGATGAATTTATTATTTCTTTTAAAAAAGAGGAAACTTTTAAATTTAAAAACAAGGAAAATAATTTACAAGATACTATAAACAAACTACACAACAAAGAAAGTCAAGACATAGATAAAAATATTTATAATTATATAAGAATTTTCTGAGAAAACCATGATTTTGTTAAACGATACATAAAATTAAAGAATTTTATAGATTATTCTAAAAAGAATAAAAATAATAATGAAGAATTAAAAAAATTAGAATTAGAAGCAAATATTGAATTAGAAAAATTAAAAAAAATAAAACCTCAAGAAACTAGAGAAATATTTCAAAAAATAGAGCAAAGTTGAGATAAAAAACTTTTTAAAGATACATATGATTTTTTCAAAGATAAAATTATTTGAGAAGAAAAACTAAATCTATATGGTATATATCTTGATTGAGTTAAAGATTTATGAGATGAAAAAATAAAAGAATTAAACTCAGGATATGAAAAAGAACAACAAAAAATTACAGAATATAGCAATATTTTATTTTATTGAATAAATAAAGATAAAATAGATGTAAAATGAAATATACTATCAGCAAATATAGATTCAGAAACTAAAAAAGTATTTGATACTGCAACAAATAAATCTAAAATAATAAAATATAATTGGATAATAGATTCAAATATAATTAAACCAGATATACAATCTATAGAACTAAAATATATACGAGATGAGCTTGAAGTTAAAGATAGATTAAAATGAAATAATAAAATAAATGATTTAATAAATTTAACTAATAATCTAGAAAAATATAAAAAAAATTTATTAAGTAAGAAATCTCAGAACTGACAAAATGCAAATGATTTAAGCCTAGACTCTGAAATAAATATCATAAATACAGAATTAAAAAAAATAGAAGAAGTTATTTCAAAAGCTATACCATGATATAACAATAAACAAAAAAACAACTTAGAAATATTTATAAATGAAAAAATAAAAGAAGATAAAAAAAATTTAGCTGATTTAAAACAAAATTATAAAGATGAAATATTAGAAATTCAAGGAAATTATAAAGATGAAATAAATCAAAAAGACAAAGAAACTATAGAG
>CAZIGU010000091.1:0-3025 GCA_964538545.1 uncultured Candidatus Peribacteria bacterium | reverse complement strand
AAATATAATTTTTTAAATCATTATAAATTAAGTTTCCTTTTTCTCATCATAAATTATCAAAAAGTTTTTTATCATTTGAATAAAAATATACAATTATATCTTTTTTCTTTTCAATCATAGATAAAGCTAAATTGTATGCAAATCATAAATCTCAATAATTATCTATCATTTCAACTAAAAAATCTATTTTTTTCATATTTGTATTTTACTTTTAAATAAAAATCTATATAAATATACACAAACTTTTTAATATTTAAAATTTTTTTATGGATAAGTTGGTTTTTAAAACATTTTTTATTATTTTATTATCTTTGTGAGCATTTTATTATGTGTTTCCTTGGAGTAGCTTAAATATGAATTTACCTTTTACTTGAAATAGTTATAAGCTTTGACTTGATTTACAATGATGAGTTGAGCTTGATTATAAAGTAGATTTAGAAAAAGTATCTAAAACAGAGTGATATGATGCTAAAAAAGAAGATTCTATAATAGAATGATTAAAATCTATAATTGATAAAAGAGTAGAGGCTTTAAATATTTCTGATAGTATTATAACTACAGCTAGTTATTGATGAGAAAAACATATAATAGTTCAAATTCCTTTAAAATGATTAAATAAAGAACAAGACGAATTAAATATACAAAGAGCAAAAGATACTATTTGAAAAGTAGTAAAAATAGAATTTAAAGAATTAAAAAAAGATATAACTGAAGAAGATATAAAATTGAGAAAAGAAATTTCTTCTAATTTCTTAAAAGATTTAGAAAAATGAGATTTAAGTTTTAAAGTATTAATAACAAAATATAAAGATAATACAGAAAATACTGAGATATGAACTTTGACTTGAACAATAAATGATTTAAGTAAATATTTTGTTTTAAATGATGCAAAACCTTGAGTTTTAAAAACAGTTTTAACTTGAACTTGAATAAATTCTTGAGATACTTGATCTTATATAGTTAATATAAAAGATATAAAAAATGATATAATTGACTTAGAATATCTTTATATATCAGATAAACCTTCAGAATGGAAAATAGCACTTGATAGTAAATGAAGAGCTCTTACTGATGAATTTTTTCAAAACTCATCAGTTCAATACAATGAGGCTTTTCAGCCTATGGTAGAATTGAGTTTTAATAGTGTTTGAGCAGAGATTTTTTGAGATTTAACTACTAGATTAAAATGACAACCTATAGCAATATTTGTATGATGAACTCTTTTAACAGCACCAAATGTAAATGAAGCAATACTTAGTTGAAAAGCAGTTATAACTTGAGATTATACACCAGAAGAAGCTAAAAAACTTTCTCAAGATATAAATACCTGAGTTGTTCCGGCTCCGATTTATTTGACTTCAGAAAGAACTATAGATTCTACTTTATGAGCTAATTCTTTACAAAAACTTGTTATAGCTTGAATTATTTGATTTATAGCAATATGTGTATTTTTAGTTATAGTTTATAGAAAATCTTGAATTTATGCTTCAATATCACTTTTAATATATGTTTTATTATTACTTGCAGTTGTAAAAGCATTTTGAGTAGTTTTAACACTAGCTTCTATAGCTTGACTTATATTGTCTATAGGTATTGCAATAGATGCTAATATACTTATTTTTGAAAGAATAAAAGATAGCATTAGAGAATGACATAAACTTAAAAAATCTATTTCAGAATGATTTGATAAATCATTTTCAGCAATATGGGATAGTAATCTAACTTGACTTATAATAGCTTTGATTTTGTTTATATTTTGAGTAAATATGATTAAATGATTTGGTCTTATGATGGGGCTTTGAATAATAGTCAGTTTATTTACAGCTATTTATGTATCTAGATTATTCATATTGCTTGTAGTTAAAAATAAAACAGATGACAATTTTAATATAAAATGATTTTTAGGTATGAGAAAATAAAAGAGTTTATCTCTTTTTTTTTGTATTTTTTTAAAAAATCATATAATCAAAACATAATATTTTTTAATAAATTTTTTATGAAAGTTTGAATTGTATGACTACCAAATGTTTGAAAATCTACTTTATTTAATGCTTTAACTAGAAATTATTCAGCAGATGCCCAAAATTTCCCTTTTTGTACTATAGAGCCAAATATGTGAATAGTAAATGTAAATGATCATAGACTTGAAAAAATTAGAATTGCAGTAAATGGTCAAAAAGTCATTCCAGCAACTTGTGAGTTTACAGATATAGCTTGAATAGTAGCCTGAGCTTCTAAGTGAGAAGGTTTATGAAATAAATTTTTAGCAAACATAAGAGAGTCAAATGCTATATTGCAAGTAGTAAGAGTTTTTAAAAATAATGATATAATACATGTTTCTTGAAAAGTAGATCCAAAATTAGATATAGAAGTAATCAATTCAGAGCTTATTTTGGCAGATATAGAAACTCTTGAGAAAAGAATAATAGATAATGCTAAAAAAGCTAGAAGCAATAAAGAATCTGCAGAAGCACAAATAGTTTATGAAAGAGTTTTATGAGATTTAAATAATTGAAAATTAGCAATAACTGTTATATCAGATGAAGAGCAAGAATTTTTTAAAGATTTACATTTATTAACAAATAAAAAATTTGTTTATGCAGCAAATGTTTCAGAAGATATGATGGATATAAAAGAAGATGAATTAAGAGAAATACTTGGAATAACTGATCAAAAAACAAAAGTAGTTCCTATATGTGCTAAACTAGAAGCAGATATGATAGAAATGTCTTTAGAAGAAAGAGAGTCTTTTTTGCAAGAAATGTGACTTATAACTACTTGACTTGATAATCTTATAAAAGCTAGTTTTGATAGTTTATGATTACAATATTATTTTACAGCTTGAGAAAAAGAAGTAAGAGCTTGGACTATACCAGTTTGAGCAACAGCTCCTCAAGCTCGATGAGTAATACATACTGATTTTGAAAAATGATTTATAAAAGCCGATATAGTTAATTGGAAAGATTTGGTAGAATTTTGAGGCTGGCACTGAGCAAGAGAAAAAGCTCGTGTTAGGCTTGAATGA
>CAZIGU010000090.1:0-3040 GCA_964538545.1 uncultured Candidatus Peribacteria bacterium | reverse complement strand
ATATAAAAAAAGATTGAAATATAATAGAAATAATTAATAATTATGAATATTTTGTCGAAGTATTAAATAATAATATATGACAATCTGATGTATTTTGTATAAAAAACTAACATGAAAAAAATACTTCATATAAACCCTCAACTTGAAATTATTTGATGAATGGAGAGATATATAGAGCAATTCTATATGTCTTTTTGTGATGATTATAAAATATGCGCATTAAGTTTAGAAAAACATAATATTAACTTAAATATTCCAAAAGAAAATATTTTTTCTTTTGATGAAGAAATAAATAATTCAATAATTGCAAAAATTAAAAAATTATTTTTTAGATCAAAAAATATAGCTCATTTTTGTAATAAAAACAATATTAATATAAGTATATCTCACTGAGATATAGCTAATATTTTTAATATATTTAGTAAGTTTTTATGAAATAAATCAAAAATAATAATTATAATTCATAATGCTTTTGATAAAAAATTACTTTGACTTCCATTATATTATTTATGCAAATTTTTCTATAAATATGCTGATGAAATTATTTCTGTATCACATGAATTATCAAATGATATAAGAAAACAAATAAATATAACTGAGATAAAAACTATTTATAATCCTTTTGATTTTTATAAAATAAATATTTTAAAAGATGAAAAAATAGAAGAAAGTTTAGAAAAAATATTAAATAATTGAAAAATAAATATTTGTAATGTAGCTAGACTTAATCCAAATAAAAAACAAGATTTACTTATAGATTGTTTTTATGAATATTATAAAACAAATAAAAATATACAATTATTTTTTATATGAGATGGTGATGAAAATTATAAAGATTCACTTATTAAAAAAGTAAAAGATTATTGACTTGAAAATATAATATTTTTTCTATGACATAAACAAAATGTTTATAAATATATAAATAAAATGCACTACTACTACTACCACTCTGGACTACAAGAGTGATTTGGTAGATGACTTGTAGATTCTTTAAGTTTATGAGTTCCAGTTTTAACTCATGATTATAAATATTGAGCTAAAGAAATAATTAGAGATAATTTAGATTTTAGTGATTGCATTGATATAGAAATACACGAAAATGGTATTTTAACACCATATATGGATAAAGAAAAATACATTGAAGCTATAGATTTAATTATAAATATTAAATTTGATAAAGAAAAAATTATACAAAATACTGAAAAGTATGATATAAAAAATTTTAAAAACTCTTGGAATTTAATATTAAAATAATAATAATTTGATTTTACATAAAAATCTAATATACTTTAAAAGTAATTTTAATATTATTAAATAATTTTTAAAATGAAAATTAGAAAAATATACAATAAAATATTGAAAGAATTTGATAATAATCTTATTTTACTCCTAGTTTGAGCTAGACAAGTAGGAAAAACAACATTACTTAAACAGTTAAAAAATAATTTTAAAGATGATATAAAAACATATTTTTTAAATTTAGAAGATCCAGATATAAAAAATACTTTAAATATTCATCCAAATAAACTTTTTGATATAACTTGATCATCTTCGGCTACGAAACAAATAATTTTCATAGATGAAATTCAATATTTAAAAGATCCTACAAATTTTTTGAAATATATTTATGATGAATACAAAGAAAATATAAAACTTGTTGTTTCAGGTAGTAGTAGTTTTTATATTGACCAAAAATTTAAAGATAGTCTTATTTGAAGAAAAAAAGTTTTTAATATTTATACTCTTGATTTTGAAGAATTTCTTGATTTTAAGTGAGAACAAGAAATAAAAGAATCATTATTTATAAATAAAAAGGTTCCAATTTTATATAAAAATAAGATAGAATCTCTATTTTTAGAATATATAAATTTTGGCTGATATCCTGAAATAGTTTTACTTAATGATAATGATAGAAAAATAGAAATACTTAGAGAATTTACTCTGGATTATGTAAAAAAAGATATTTATGATTCAAATATTGCTGATAGTGATAAATTTTTAAATATTTTAAAAGTATTAGCAACTCAAACATGAGAACTCTTAAATATGAATGAAATAGCAAATACTTTTAATTTGAGTTTACCAACAGTAGAAAAATATATTTATATAATGCAAAAAAGTTTTCATATAACCATTATAAGACCATATTATACAAATATTAGAAAAGAATTATCAAAAATGCCAAAAGTATATTTTTATGATTTAGGTTTTAGAAATAATTTACTAAAAAATTTTGAAAATATACATACTAGACTAGATAAATTAGCTTATTTTGAAAATATAGTTTGGAGAGAATTTTTATTTAAATTTTGAATTGAAAATATAAAATTCTGGAGAACTCAAGCAAAGAATGAAGTTGATTTTATAATAAATGAAAAAAAAGCTTATGAAGTTAAATTTTCTAAAAATCTTATAAAAGAAAGTAAATATAAGTTATTTAGAGAAAATTATAAAGATTTTGATTTGGAATTTATAAGTTTTGATGAGATTTTAGAAATAATTAAAATATAAATTTGTATATTTTAAAAAAGTAAGAAAAAATAAAATATAATTTTTTAAATTTAAAATTATTTAGATAAAATTACATAAAATATGTTTAACCCCAAAGTAACAATAATAATTCCAGTTTATAATTGATCTAATTATCTATGAGAAGCAATAGAAAGTGCTCTAAATCAAACTTATGATAATATAGAAATACTTGTTATAAATGATGGTTCAAAAGACGATTGAGCAACTGACAAAATTGCTCTTTCTTTTGGTGATAAAATTAATTATATTTATAAAGAAAATGGTTGAGTTGCTACTGCTTTAAATTTATGAATTGAAAAAGCTAGTTGAGAATATATTTCTTGGCTTAGCCATGATGATTTATATTATCCAAATAAAATAGAAGAACAAGTAAAAGCTTTAGAATGATTGGAAGATAAAAATAGTATTGTTTTTAATGATTATGAATTCATGAATGAAAATAATACTATTACAAATACTATTATATTATGAGATAAAAATATATATCTGAGTTTATTAACAAATACAT
>CAZIGU010000089.1:0-3086 GCA_964538545.1 uncultured Candidatus Peribacteria bacterium | reverse complement strand
TTATGATTAAAGTCTTTAAGAATTCATCTACTCGTAGCATATATATTTACAACTATATTACTTTCCTTCAATTTAGACGATTTATAGTTTTCTCAAAGTATAAGTTCATATATATTTAATCAATATGATTTTTTAAGTAATTCCAATCTTCATCAACCTATTCTACCATTTATTTCTATAGTTTTAAGTTCTCATTTACTATTTATTTTAAATTCATGATGAACATAAGTATTTCTTATAGAAGTAGCCTTTACTGTATCACTTATAAAAGATAAAAGTTTCTTTCACTTAAACTCCCCTTCTGTTTTTTCAGATGAAATCCTAGCTAAAACTCAATAATCATCTATTTTTATATCTGAAAGAAGTCTTTGTTTAACTGGTTTTGATGAAAATATTTCTCATTCTTGATTAACAAAATAATCTATAGAATATAAAGTTCAATCAATAAATTCCTCTAAAAGTAATTCTTTATTATCTATACCTCTAGCCTCTAATCTATCATGAAAGTCTTTATAAGTTTTTACATATTTTTCAAAATCTTTTTTATTTTTTATTTTTGCAACTCATGAACTTTGAACTCAATCAATAGGCTTAATTATAAAAGGATAACCTAGTGTTTTTTCTATATCAGATATATCTAAATTTTCAATTGTTCATTTTAAAAATTTAACTCATAAGTTTGAGTTATGATTTTGGATTATTTCTCTTTGTAAATATTTATTTCTAAAAATTTTAGTATTTTGAGTAGTTTTTTGTCAAAGTGCTTTTTTTAATGTATTTGTAGAATTTATAAGTAATTCAAGTGCTGTATTAACATACAAAATCTCATATTCTTTTGAAAAATCTAAAACTTTTTGTTTTAAATCATCTCTATTTGAATAATTATGAAGAATTATTCAAAGCTTTTCAAGCTTTGACATTAGATCTACATATTCTATTTTTTCTCATTTATAAAAAATAACATTTTTTATAGAGTGTTTTTCAGATATTTCCTCCATTGCATCTATATCTGCAGAAAACACCTCGCTTTTCATCCTAGATTTAGTCATCAAATGGATTATAGCTTTTTTATTCATGTCTTATTTTTTAGTTTATAATTAAAAACAAATTATTTATAAAACAATTTTTTTTCTATTTTATAACAAGGCCCAGATTATAAAAAAAAATAAATAATGTACAAGTTTTTCTAGTTAACTATTTGTTAAATTCTAAAAATAATTGGCTCCAAATTGTCATATTTAAATCTTCTCATCTTACTCAATCTTGTATTGAAAGTTTAGAAAAAATTTGCATAATTAAGTTTTTATCATATCAAGCATTTGCAAGATTTTTAGATAATTTTTTTCTTGGTTCTCTAAAAGATTTTTTTATAAAATCCATAAATAAATTATCATCTATATCATTGTATAAATCATGACTTTCAAAAAGTAAAACACTAGATTCTACTTTTGGAGCTGGGATAAAATTTTCTTTTCAAACAAATAAAACCTCTCTAACTATACATTTTTTAGAAACAAAAAGTGATAAAACTGATGTTTTTTCTTTACCTCTTCATAATATCTTATCTCAAACATCCTTTTGCATAAGTATAACCATAGACTCTGGTTTATATTCTACATCATATAGAAAATGTCTCAAAATAGGACTTGTAATATAATAAGGGATATTTGCTATAACACTATAATCTTTATTTTCAGGTATATATTTTAAAACATCACAATTATTTATTTTAAAATCAATTCAATTTAAATTAAAGTCTCAAGAAATAATTCTTTTATTTAATATATCAATCATATCTAAATCAAGCTCGACTAAATTAAGACTTTTTGGTTTTTTTAACAAAAGTTTTTCAGTCAAAGCACCATAACCTGGACCTACTTCAACTATATTTTTTGATAAAACTTCTATAACATCTGAGATATCTTTTACTATTTTATCATTAACTAAGAAATTTTGACCTAGAGATTTTTTAGCTTTTATATTGTATTTTTTAAGTATTTCTAAACTCATAAAAAGATTTTTAATTTAATAGATTTTTATTATACTTAATATAATTTATAAAATAATAAATACAAGAGTTTTATGAAATATATAATAAAAATCTTAATTTTATTATCATTTTTGATAACATTTATAACAAAAACAGATGCTGCTTCTTATACTATGAATCCAGTATGATGAACAGCTAGTTCAAATGATTTAAGAATAATAATATGAGATTGGTGACAAACTCAAGTTTACTATAAATGACTTGCTCAAATTTATGGATGAAATCCTTGAGCAACTTGAAATTCATGACCAAATCATTATGTAAGATTAAGTATATGAAATACTAGAGTATGAAAATGATGAACTAACTGGACAAGTGCAACGATATCTTGAAGTCAAAATGGTAATACATACAATGCAACAACAACTCTAACATATACTACTTGATGAAGAACATATAGAGTTATAATAGACCGGGAATATACAGCACCAAATGCTTACTTTACTTGGAGATATAGAGTTGAAATACCTACTTGAAATACCGGGAACATAAGGTTTTATTTTTCAATGGACTCATATGTTGCTTGATGAGATTCTTGAGATGTTTGATATTACAATAATAACCCTAGCCAAACAGCATGAATATACGATAATATTGCAAATGTATTATCTGCTCAAAGATATATAAATTGACCAATTTGGTCATGATATGAGGCTTCCGCATATTGAAATATGCTTACAAGAATAAATAATAATCAAAATTATAATTGAACAATTCAATCAACTGCTTGAGATTTATGATATGGTATAAATCGGAATTTTTGAACTGCTTGATGAGTAGTTTATGAATGAGCAAATGAATGGAGAATGCTTCCTTTTGTAAACACTCCTACTTACGATATATATCCTAGTATTTGACAACCAGAACCAACTCTAACTGTATGACAAAACTCACTAATTCCTATAAATATAATAAATGCTTGAACTATAAATGCTACTTGAAATACGACTGTAAACTTCACAATACCTAATAATTTTACTTGACCTACAAGTAACTTTACTACAAATTGATGGAATTGTGGTGCAGTAGTTTGAAC
>CAZIGU010000088.1:0-3087 GCA_964538545.1 uncultured Candidatus Peribacteria bacterium | reverse complement strand
GAGAAATAAGAGAAGCATTAGCTTGAACTTGAGTAGAAAGAGTTTTTGATAAAGATATGAGTGCCGAAGAAAAAGCAATAGCAGAAGTGTGAGCTATAATACCTGGATGAGAAGAGGCAGCACAAAATATATGAAAAATGGAAAAATGGTGGAAAAGTATGTCAGAGTCATTTGAAACAGCTTGAGGATTACTAAAAGAAGGGAAATTCATGGCAGCAATTAGTTTAGACGAATGGAATAAAAAACCTGGAGAAGAAAATGAAAGTAATTGAAGTAATGAAAATAATGATACATATGCATGAGAATTAATGAAGATGAGAGCTTTTATAGAATATAATTATAATTGAGAAGATAAATGAGAAATATTAAATATATCTCAAAAAGAAAATTTTAAAAAACTTACATTAAAAGAAATAAATGAAATAAACAATGATGATAAAAAAATAGAAGAATGGATAGTAAAATCTTACTGAGAAAACGAAAAACCAGATAAAGAAAAAGTTAAAACATTATTTGAACTTTTTTCAACTAATTGAAAAGCAAACGAAACTCTTAAAAGAATACTATGAAATAAATATAATCATGATTTAAAAATAAGTGAAATAATTAGATTGATTTGAAAAGATCTAACAATTTTTGAACACATTAGTTCTTTAAAAGCTGAAGATATTATGAGTAAATCTTCTGAAATTGCTAGATTTGATATTTCAGAATTTAGTGAATGATGAACTCCTCCCATAATATTTAAAGAAAGAGGAATATCAAAAAATTTATGAGCTTTTATTTTAACTTGAGCAGAATATAAAGTATGAAACAATAAAGAATCTCTTCTATCAGACACTAGACTATCAAAAAGTGAAAAAGATAAATTGAGAGAAATAATGGACTTTTGAGATAAAATTCAAAATGAAATAATTTCAAACGAAAAAATAAATTTATGAATGTGAGAGAAACTTTCAGATACATTTTCAAAAGAGCCCTTAAATCTAATAGAGATAACTAAATTATATGCTATTTTATGATGAGAATCTGACTTTAATAAAATGAATGAATTTAAACAATCATTTATATATTTTTCAATTTGATGATTACTTGATAAAAATAGAAGTAATTGGCAACAATGAGAATATATAATTAAACTTACGGATTTAATTGTAGAGTGAGTACAATGAAAAACAGAAAAAATACCTAAATGAGTAACTGAATTTTTATGAAAAGTATGAAACTGACTTATTGGACAAATAGAAAAAAGTCTAAAAGATTGGTGAATAACTATTGCTTGATGATTCGGTGAAGCATGTAAAAAATACCCTATGTTACTGCCTACAATAATGCTTGTAATACTTATGTACCCTTATACTCAAAGAAGAACTATTATATGAGCAATATTACCAAAATTTACTAAATAACAAAAGTATGACTCCTGAAACTTCTTCAACACAAAGTGTTGAGCATCCAAAAACAACACCTGAAACACAATTATCTCCTGAAGAACAGGAGATTCTTTCTATGCTTGAAAATAAGTATTGAGTTGATTTAAAATTATACATAGAAGAACAATCTAAAGTTTGAATATCAATTTTAAAAATGGATATAGAAAACCCTAATCAAACTCAAATAGAAAAAAAAGCAAAAGAAATTTATGAGGCATATTTAAAAAGTGAAATTGAAAAACCAGAATGAGTTGAAAAAACAGTTAATATAGAAAATCTAGTAGAAAATACATGAAATGATAAAATTGATAAATTAAAAAAAGAGTTTGATAAAGTACTTAACCCTATTCTTGATAAATATGATTTTTTAGATAACAAAACTAAAAATTTTGTTAAACTATGAATAAGTAATTCTCTTTTCAAATGAACTATTTGAGAAATATCAGACTCCCTAATATGATCATTTTCAAGCTTTGTAAATAGTTTATGAGAAATGGATGAAAATGGAATAAAAAATTTAGCTAAATTAGCTTTAGAAAATCCAAATGAATCATGAAGAAGTTTATGACTAGAAAATTTATTTAAACAAAAAATGTGAGATTTAAGTAAAAAACTAGAACA
This sequence comes from uncultured Candidatus Peribacteria bacterium, assembly GCA_964538545.1. Taxonomy (GTDB): domain Bacteria; phylum Patescibacteriota; class Gracilibacteria; order BD1-5; family UBA6164; genus CAZIGU01. The sequence goes on along the minus strand of CAZIGU010000088.1, from coordinate 1,033 downwards.
AATAAATGATATTTTAAATAAAGTAGAACCAAAATTAAATCAAACAGAAAAGCAAAATATAATTTCACATAGTGATTGGTTTAGAAGTCCTACAGCAATAGAAATGTGAGTAGAAAATCTAAAAGTATCTGATATAGATACAAGTAAAACTAGTAAAAATGAAATACCTCTAGATACAGAAAAATTAACAGAGTATATGCTAAAATCTAGAGAAAACATTATATCATTATCTAAAAAACTTGATTTATGAGTTGGCATATGAGATAAATTATATGCCATCTCTAGCAATCCAGTTTTATGAAAATTTTCTGATAAAATAATAGAAACTATTTTAAAATTACCTGTAATTTGAAAACTAATAGCTATTTTATTATGACTTGATCCAGAAAATGCTATATGAGAATACAAAGAAAATACAAGAAACTTTAAATTACTATCTTCTCTAAAATCTCTTTGAAAAAGAAAAGATAATTGAAAAGATGTTGTTTGAAAAGCTCCTTTTGAACAAATGGATTTATCACAATTAAGTTTTGATAAAAATAAAAATAATTTAAAAATATTGAGCTCAACTTTATGAGAAATAAAAGATGATAAGGATAATAATTTTTGGCAAAAAGCTTTTAGTGAACAATGATATGATACAGGTAATGGTAAACCAAAATTCATACTTAAATTAAATAATCATTGAAGTGATGGGAAAATAACAGATGATGAACTTAAAAAAATAATTGATGAATGAGTAAAAAAATATAAAGAGGAAGTTGATAAATCAAAAGCAACTCAAACCGAAAATGCTCCTTGAACACAATCTACAAGCAATGAACAATCTCAAACAAGACCTTCTGAAAATCCAACAGTATCCAAAGGTCCTGAATCAAATGAAACAGTAGATCAAAATACAAAAGATAATGCTTTAAGATTACTGAAAGGAGAAACAATAGAATGACTTTCAAATACTTTATGATTTTGAGATTATAATGACTTTAAAAAAATTAAGATTGAAGACATTAAAAATAAAAATGATATTGATTTA
>CAZIGU010000087.1:0-3098 GCA_964538545.1 uncultured Candidatus Peribacteria bacterium | reverse complement strand
TAAAATTATATTTTTGTTTTTATTTTTGTCAAAATATTTTGTGATTATTACCTTTAAAAGGTTTTTAAAATTCACATATAAGCAAGTCAAATAGCATCTCGGGCATCATCTGGTTTTGGTATTTGTTCTAATTTTAATAACATTTTAATAGCATTTTGAAGTTGCAATTTATTTGCTTTTCAATTTCAACATATTCATGATTTTAATTCAAGTGGAGTATATTCAAGAATTTCTATTCATCTTTTTGTAAATTCTAAAATTATTACTCATCTAGCATGAGATACATCTATTCAAGTTTTTAGGTTATTTGTAAAAAAAAGTTTTTCTATAACTACTCTATCAGGTTTATATGATTGTATAAGTGATTCCAAATCTTTAGATATTTCAAGTAATTTATATTTTAATTCTATTTTTGGAGTTGTTTCTATAACTCAATAATCAAGTAATTTAATAGAGTTTGTTTTTTCTATAACTGCATATCAAACTGTTGTAGTTCATGGGTCTATTCAAAAAACTATCATATTATTTTTTATCTAAACAAATAATATATTCCTCATGAGAACTATCACGACAAGCAAGTGGTTTGTATGTTTTCATATCTTTAAATCTTTTTTTTACTTGCATAACTAAATCATTAAAATCTTCTCATTTAAAAACTTTTAAAATCATATTTCATCAAGTTTTTAAAAATTTATCACTAAATTCACAAATAGCTATATTTAGCTCTACTGAAGCATATTGATCTACATCAAAAATTCAAGTAGTATTTGGAGCTATATCACTTGTTATAATATCAAAAATATGATTTTCTGGTAATAATTGATCTAATTCATTTTTTAATTTATCATAATCAAATATATCACAAACTATTGTTTTTACATTTGAATAATTAAGTGGTTCTATTTTTTTTAAATCTACTCATATTATAATATTATCTTTATTTACTATGCTTCTAATAGCTTGCAAAAAACTCCCTGGAGCTCGACCTATATCTATAACTGAATAATCAGGTTTTATAAGATTAAATCTTTCTTGAATTTCAAGTAATTTATAAACACTTCTAGCTCTGTATCAAGCTTTTTTAGCTTTATGAAAATATTCATCTTGAACTACAAAAGAACCTCTATGCACATTTTTTTTTCTATGAAATCAAGTTTTAATACTTGCTTTTTGTTGATTTAAATATGTTTTTTTTGCCATAAAATTTTATTTAAAATAATATCTATATATAATAAAATATAAAAAACCAAAATTATTTTTGGTTTTTTATATTTTATTATCTTTTATAACTTCTATATGCAATTCTTTTAATTGCTCATCATCTACTATTGCTGGTGCATTCATCATCAGATCTTGAGCTTTTCAAGATTTTGGAAATGCATATACTTCCCTAATATTTGTTTCATCTTTTAAAATCATCATAAATCTATCCATTCAAATCGCAAATCATCAATGTGGTGGAACTCAGTATTGAAATGCTTCATACATAGCGCCAAATTTATCCATAACTTCTTGTTTAGTTCTTCATACTGTTTCAAAAGCTTTTATAAGAATCTCTAAATCATAATTACGAATAGATCAAGATAAAATCTCATATCAATTACAAGCTAAATCGTATTGATTTGCTTTCATAGATAACAAATCTCAACTTTCAAAAGCTTCTAATCAACCTATAGGCATAGAAAAAGGATTATGTGCAAAATCTATTTTTCAAGTTACTTCATCCATTTCAAACATAGGAAAATCTACTATAAAACAAAATGACAATAATTTTAGATCTGCTAAATTAAATTTATCTCTCAAAGCCAACCTAACTCAGTTAAGTATAGAAACTGCTTTTTTAAATTCATTTGCTGAAAAAAATATTATATCTCAAGATTTTGGATTAAACCTATTTTCAAGTTCCATTATTTCAAATTCAGAGAAAAATTTCAAAATAGGTGATCTCTTCCCTGTTTCTTCTTTATCATCATAAATTATATAAGCAAGTCATGCTCGTCATAATTTTTTAGCTACTTCTGTTAAATCATCTATATCTTTTCTACTCATTGTTTGTCATTCTAATTTAATTGCTTTTATAACTCATCAAGTGTCGTATACATTTTTAAAAACTGAAAAACTAGATTCTGCAAAAACATCTGTTAAGTCAACAAACTTCATACCAAATCTTAAATCTGGTTTATCACTTCAATAGTTGTTTAAAGCATCATCATAACTCATAATATAAAATCTATCATCCATTATAGTTTTATCTGATATATTTTTAACTGTATCTCTAATATAATTTTCTATAACTGAAAAAATATCTTGTCTTTCAACAAAACTCATTTCACAATCTATTTGATAAAATTCACAAGCATGCCTGTCTGCTCTAGGATCTTCATCTCTAAAACAAGGAGCTACTTGAAAATATTTATCTATTCAACCAATCATAAGTAATTGTTTGTATTGTTGAGGTGCTTGTGGTAAAGCATAAAATTTACCTTTATGAATTCTTGAAGGTATCAAAAAATCTCTAGCTCACTCAGGACTTGAAACTGTAAAAATAGGTGTTTGAACTTCTAAGAAATCATTTGATGCAAACCAATTTCTAGTAAAATTTAAAAATTTTGATCTAAAAACAACATTATCTAATACTTTTTTTCTTCTTAAATCAATATATCTATGTTTATATCTTATTTCTTCATTTGATTCACTTGAGTATTCATCTAACTCAAAAGGAGGAGTTTTTGATTTTGATAATAAAACTAATTTAGAAACTATTATTTCTATATCTCAAGTATTTAAAGATATATTATTTTGTCCATCTGGTCTAGATCTAACAATTCAAGTTATTTGAATAACATATTCACTTCTTAGTTTATCTGCTTCTTCCCAAACTTCTTTATTGAACTCTGGATCAAAAACTATTTGAGTAATTCAGTATCTATCTCTTAAATCTATAAAAATAATTCATCAATGATCTCTTCTATTTGAAACCCATCAAGCAAGAGTAACTTCTTGTCAAGAAGATATCAAAGTTAATTCATTACAATTATGTGTTCTTAACATAAAAAATTTTTAAAAAATAAAAAGTTAAAAAACTGCTTGCATTATAT
>CAZIGU010000086.1:0-3190 GCA_964538545.1 uncultured Candidatus Peribacteria bacterium | reverse complement strand
ATAAAGCTAACATTTGTGCTGCAATCCAACCAAAATATGACAATATTATTATAATACTAGCTACAGACTCTACCTTTCTTCAATATTTTAATTTATAAAAATCTCAAAGAGTAGTTAAATTTAGATTGTATAACTTTTTTGCAAAAAATACTCATATAAGTATCAAACAAAGCGCAACTCCAAAAGGATCCTCAATTATTCATATAAATCATTCTTCTATAACAGCTCAAGAAGTTCATATTACTGTTTCAGCTCAAAACCATGTTGCAAATGCCGTTGCAGTTATTATATATAAAGGTAAGTTTCTACCAGACAATATATAATCATTTGAATCTTTTACTTTTCTAGCAAAATATAATCATATTGCAAGTGTAACAAATAAGTACAAAACCACAAAAAACATAAGCATATTGCTTGGGGCTATGAGGTCCATAATTTTATAGATAAGAAATAATTTAAGTAAACTAATTATATTGATATACCTAACTTTGTATTTTATCTATTTTTGAAACATTTCAAGATTATTTTTTATAAAAAGTATCCTTTTTAAAAAGGATACTTTTTATCTTAGTTCTCATCAAACTTTAGAGACATTTTTTATTATTTCATTTATCAAATTTGCTTTATCTTTATCATCAAGAGTTCTTTCAAGAGATTGTATATATATAGTAAATAATAAACTTCTTTTTCAAGGTAGTTTTTCTTCATTTTCATATATATCTATTAAATCTACTTTATTTATAATTTTTGAATCACTTTTTTCAATAGCTTGTTTTATTTTTGAAGTCGAATTTTCTTTATCAATAACAAAATTTAAATCAAAATTATTTTCTTGAAAATTTGAAATATCTTTTGCTTTAATAGTTTGATAAGCTACTTTTTCTAGTAATTCTACATCTATTTCAAAAAATCAAATCCTTGAATCTATAGAAAAATTATTTGCTACTTTTGGATGTATTTCTCAAATAATTCATATATTTTGTCATCTAACTTTTATACTTCATCTATGAGCATAACTTGGAGTATCTTGTATATTTTCAAATGAGTAATTATATATTCAGATAAATCTAAAGAAGTTTTTTATAACATTTTGTATATCATAATATGCTATATCTTTTTCTACTAGCATAACTCAAGATATATTATAATTCTCAATTATTTTATTTCATTTTAAGTTAAAAACTTTTTCTAATTCAAATAATTTTAGAGATTTATACTCGTTTATGTTTTTTTCTAGAGATAGCATCAAGTTTGGAATAAGACTTCATCTTAGGTGAGTCAATTCTTCGCTTAGAGCATTTTTCATAGGTATAAGACCTATAGTATTACTTAAGCATTTATTCATTAATTCTTGATTTACAAATGAATAAGTGTACATATCAAAAAATCAAACACTAGAAAAATAATTTCTAGAATCAAGTTTTATTTTATAAGTATTTGTTTGAGAAACGGCTCACATATTTATCTCAGGAATACTAGATTGTATATTGTTGTATCAAGTAATTCTAGCTATTTCTTCAGCAATATCTGCTTTAAAATTTAGATCTTTTCTCCAAAAAGGAATAAGTAGTTTATTGTCTGTTTTTTGTATTCATAGATTTTCTAATATCTTTAGTGCTTCTTTTTCACTATAATTTGTACCTACAATTTTATTTATAAAATTTAAATCAAAATCTATAAATACTTCTTTTTGTTTATTTGGATAAATATCACTAAAAGAAACTAGTTTCACATCTTTTAAATTTTTTTGTAACTCGCTAACTATCAATGATAATCAAGCTTGTTGCATACCATTAACAATATCTTTTTCAAATACATTTAAACTATCAGTTCTTACTCATAATCTTTTTCATGTTTTTCTAATAGTTGCTTGATCAAAATTAGCAGATTCTATAATTATATTTTTTGTAGTATCAGAAACAGCAGAGCTTTTTCATCAAATAACTCAACCTAAAGCTAGAACTTTTTTATCATCAGCTATTACTATATCTTCACTAGATAATTCGTACTCATTATCATTTAATGCAACAAATTTTTCTCAAGGTTTTGCGTATCTAATAGTTATATTTCACTCTATTTTGTCTGCATCAAAACAATGAGTTGGTTGTCCGTAAAGATATAGAGAATAGTTTGATAGATCTATAAGTAATCATTTAGAAGCAATTGATGCACTAAATAATACTTGTTTTATGTATTCTGGACTTTCTATATTTGATACATTTTCAACTTTTAATCACATATATCTAGAAACAACATGAGTTATTTCATTTTTTATTTTTAAGTCTCATAATTTTGAAAAATCTAGATTTTGGTATTCAAAATCAAATTTTTCTCCAGAAATAGCATATATTTCTCTTATTATTCAAATATGAGAAAATAAATCGGGTCTATGATTTATAGCTTTATTATCAATTTCTAAAATAGCATCATCTTTGTTTAATATTTTATCTAATGGAGTTCAAGTTTTAGCTTCTATAAAAGATAGATCAAGTATTTCTTTTTCATCTTTCGCTGGAAATTCACTTTTTAATCCTATTTCTTCAGATGCACAAATCATACCATAACTATCAACTCATCTGATAGCAGTTTTTTTCATAGTTACAGTTTCAGTTCCATGCCAAGAAACTACAGCTCCAATTTTTGCAACTGCAACTGCTTGTCAAACTTCTAGATTCGAACCACCACAAACAATTTGAATATCATCATTTTCTCAAACATCAACCATACAAACTCTAAGAGAATTTGCATCAGGATGATTATCTACTTTTTTTATTTTTCAGTAAACTATGTTTAGAAAATCTTTACTTTGAGAGTGTATATCTTCAACTTCAGCTGTATGCATAACTAAATCTTTTCATATTTCGTCAGCATTTTTAATATTTTTTATATATTTTTGTAAAACTTTGTAAGAAATTTTCATTTTTTATTCTATTATAAACTTAATGTATGAAATATATGCAAAAAAGCTCAAAAGGCAAGTAAAACAAAAGAAAATAAGCCTCATAAAGGCTTATTTTATATACTATTTTTAATTACTTGTTCTATTTCAATAGCTAAAGCTGGATTTTCTTTTAGGAAATTTTTAGAATTTTCTCTACCTTGTCCAAGTTTAGTTTCTCAGTATGAGTAAAATGCTCAAGCTTTTTTAATAACTCAAATTTCAGCTCAGATATCAAGAATTTCTCATAAT
>CAZIGU010000085.1:240-3286 GCA_964538545.1 uncultured Candidatus Peribacteria bacterium | reverse complement strand
TTTAAGTAAATCTTTTGTTTTTTATAAAATATTTATTTAGATATTTCATTATTTGTTCTTTTAGAAGATATTTTTTTTATATTTTTTATTTTGTTTTTATGCACAATTTATCAGATAAAAATGCTACAAAGATAATTCCTTTGAAAAAAACTTATGATATAGAAGGAAGTAAAATAACTCTCGAAACAGGGAAATTATGACTTTTAATAAATGCTGCTGTTACTATTAGTGATGATAATGATAATATCTTGTTTGTAACAACTTGATTTAAACAAGAATGATTAAATGAAAAAGCAGATTTTTTCCCTCTTATAGTAGAGTGGCAAGAAAAATTTTATGCAACTTGAAAAATCGGTTGAAATAGATTTCAAAGAAGAGAATGAAAACCAACAGATGATGCTACATTGACAGCTAGAATTGTTGATAGGCCAATCAGACCAATGTTTCCAAAAGGTATAGTAAATGATACACAAATAATAGCTACAGTTTTATCTGCTAGCTGAGAAAAAAATCTATGATTTTGGTGAATAGTTTGAGCTAGTTTATGATTGATAATGGCTTGAACTCCTTTTGAGTGACCAGTTTCATGATGTAGACTTGTTTTAACTAAATCTTGAGAATATATTTTTAATCCAACTCAAGAACAAGAAAATGATGCAAAATTAAATCTTCTTACTGCTGGAACTCTTGATGCTATTACTATGGTAGAAGCAGGAGCTTTTGAAGTAAGTGATGAAGAAATGGTGAGTGCTTTAGAAAAATCTCATGAAATTATCAAAAAAATATGTGAAGCCCAAAATGATTTTATAAATGATTATAAAAAATTATTTTGAATACCAGAAGTAAAAGTTGTTTATAATAAACCAGATGAAACTTTATATGAAGAAGTAAAACAATTTTTAACAGAAGAAAAAATGGAGGTTCTTTATAATAAAGCAAAAAAAGAATTTCAAAGTGAACTTGATAAGTTGGATGTTGAAGTAAGAGAATATCTAGTTTCAAAATGATGTATTATTTGAGATTCTGAAAGTGTTGTTACTTGAACTTGTAGTGTAGATGAAGTTAAAAAAATTGATGAATCATCTGTTTGAGCTCTTGTTTATAAAAGAGTTAAAGAAATAATGAGAAAAAATATCTTAAAAAATGATAAAAGGTTAGATGGTAGAGCTTTAGATGAAGTAAGAGAAGTTATTTGAGAAGTATGATTATTACCTAGAACACATGGGTCAGCCTTGTTTCAAAGAGGTATGACGCAAGCTCTTAGTATAACTACACTTTGAGGTCCTGATGATGTCCAAACTCTTGATGGTATGATGCCAGAAGATGAAAAAAGATATATTCATCACTATAATTTTCCTCCATATTCAGTTTGAGAAGTAAGAATGATGAGATGAATTGGTAGAAGAGAAATAGGGCATTGAGCATTGGCCGAAAGAGCTTTGATTGCTGTTTTACCAGATGAAAGTGAATTTCCTTATACTATTAGAGTTGTTTCTGAAATTACTACTTGTAATGGTTCTAGTTCTATGGCTTCTGTTTGTGGTTCTACAATGAGTCTTATGCATGCTTGAGTTCCTATAAAAAGTCCAGTTGCATGAGTTGCAATGTGAATGATATATGATGAAGAAACTCATGAATATAAAATACTTAGCGACATACAAGCTCAAGAAGACTTTTTATGAGATATGGATTTTAAAGTAGCTAGAACTAAAAATGGTATTACAGCTATGCAACTTGATGTAAAAATAAAATGATTAAAAATGGATGTATTTAGAAAAGCATTTTTTCAATCTCAAAGTGCTATTTCTTATATACTTGATAGAATGCTTAGCGTTATTCCTAAACCAAATGAAAAACTTTCTCCATATGCTCCACTTATAATGACTATAAATGTACCTGTTGATAAAATAAGTCCAATTATTTGAAAATGATGAGAAAATGTTCAAAGAATGGAAAAAGAATATGGTGTAAAAATATCTATTGCTGATGATTGAGTTACTACTATAACTGCAGTAAATCAAGAATGATGAGAAAAGGTAATTGCTGAAATAAAAGCTATATTATGGACTCCTGAAGTGTGATATAAATGAACATGAGTTGTTGCAAAAATAATTGATTGAACATGAGCAATTGTTGAATTTAAAGGTAAATCATGAATGATTCATATTTCAAAACTTACTTATAAAAGAATAGAAAAAGTTGAAGATGTTGTAAAAGTTTGAGATATTGTAAATTTTGAAATAGTTGAAATAAATCTTGAAAAATGAAGAATTGGTTTAAAAAGAGAATTAAGTGAAAAAGAATTAAAAGAATTAGAAGAAATCAAAGCTAAAAAAGATGCTGAATTAAAAGCTAAACATGATGCTCTAATAACAAAAAATGAAACTGAACAAAAATAATAAAAACTGCTTTTAAAAGCAGTTTTTATTATTGACTTAGTATATTTTTTATATATTATATATTTGTTTTAGAAAAGTAATATTAAATTATATGTTTTGATGACTTATAAGAAAATTTTGAATTAGTTGACTTAAAAGAGATATAAAAAAGATATGAGTTAGTGAAACCTATTTTATAGAGTGTTTGAATCTATCAACAAATGATGATATAGGTGACCTTGATACTGTTCCAAGTGATAAACTTGAAAAAATATCATCTGTAGTTAAAGATATAGTTTTTCATTTAGTAGCTTTAAATACAGTCGTAAAATCTATTTGAGAAGAAAATATTTGAGATGACTTTGATTTCTCTTGAGCTAATCTTTCAAAAAAGGTTACTAGAATAGCAGGTTCTAATGATTTATCATCTTCTCAAGTTAGAGAATATGTAAAAGATAGAAATTTGTATGTTAAAAGATTATTAGATCCAAGATTAAAAAATAAAATATCCTAAATTAGGATATTTTATTTTTTAATCTTTTAATATGAATCATTCTCATATAATAGTTTCTATATTCATATATTTCGATATTTTATTTCTAAGATTATATAGTGTAACATTTAGATTATTATCTGAAACTCAGGTTCAGTCAAAATCTCACCATATC
>CAZIGU010000085.1:0-213 GCA_964538545.1 uncultured Candidatus Peribacteria bacterium | reverse complement strand
GAATAACTTTGTTTATATTAAGTAAAAATAACTCTATAAGCATAAGTTCTTTTTTTGAGAAATTTATTTCTTTGTTTACTCAATAAATAAAATTTTTTGATTTTATATCAAATTGTATTCTTTTGTATGTTATTATATTATTTTTTAAATTTGATTCTCTTCTAGTAACTGACCTTATTCTTGCTATAAGTTCAGTAATAGAATATGGTTTTT
>CAZIGU010000084.1:0-3366 GCA_964538545.1 uncultured Candidatus Peribacteria bacterium | reverse complement strand
AATCGTCAAAATATAACTTATCAACAAGTCTTGTTATTATCATAAAAAGTCATCTTCATCTTATAGAAAAATGCTCCTCAAATCATTCAAGTAATTTTTTTTCTCTTAATTTTTCCATATTTATAGCTTTTGTTGCTTTTGGTCAATTTCATGCATCTTCTGCTTCTATTTTTATTTTAAAAAAAGTTTCATATTTTTTAATAGATAATCTTAAAAAATTTGTTTCATTTTCTTTACTTCAGTACTCTATAGAATTATTTACCAATTCATCTAGTATTAAAACAATTCTAGTTTTCCATAAATTAGGTATTCAAAAAATATCACAAAAAATTGTAAAAGTTTCTCTTATTATTTTTGAATATCTAAAATCAGATAAATATTCAAAATTTATATTTACCTCATTGTTTTTTATAAGTTTTTCTAAATAGTCTTTATTAAGACATTTTTCTATATAATTAGAATCTAATATTATATTATCCATTTTTATTAAATAAATATATAAAATACTTTTTTTAAAATAAATTTTTATCTATTTGGGTTTGTTGAAACTATTTGTTCTTCATAGTAAGAAGCTATAACTTGTATTCAAACATGTTCTGCTCAAGCAAAAAATAATCATTGTCATACTGAAGAATTTAATAATATATATTTTTCTTGATCTGTTAATTTAAATACATCTTTAATAGCATCTATAGAAGCAGGAGATTGTTTAAGTAATAATTGTATTGAAGAATTCGTAACTATAGGTTTTCAATAACTACTAGATATAAAATCTTCTACATCCTGAGTAATAGTTGTAACTCATAAATTATATTTTCTAGCTCTTTTAACTAATCAGTGCAAAAATCGAGCACTATCTTCGTGTTTCATTATGTTCCAGGCCTCATCTATAACAAGTAATCTTTTTTTATTGCTAGATCTTACTTTATTCCATATATAACTAAGTATTATATACATAGCTACAGGTCTTAAAATATCATCTAAATCTCTAACTGAAAATACTTGAAGTCATTCTTTTAATGATATATTTGTAGCTTGAGAAAATAATCAAGAAAATATTCAAGTTGTAAATTTTTCAAGTCTTATAGTCAAATCACGAGCTCATTCCATAGTTTCTAAAACTGAGTATAAATCAACCATAGTAGGGATTTCTTTTCAATTTATATTGTCATCTTCTAGAGTTATTCATTTTAAACTATAAGTTATTATTATAGCTTTTTCTATTATACTTCATTCTGCTGGAGTCAATTTACCAAGCATCAAATTCATAAGTCATAATAGATTTATAATAGCTTCTCTAAGTAAATCTCCTGGTCTAATATCTTTATCTTTTAAAGCTAAAGGTAAATCAAAAGGATTTATTCTTTCAGTTGAATTCAGAGAAACATCTAAATAACTTCATCATACAGTATCTACTAAAGCTCTATATTCATTTTCAGGGTCTATTACAATTACATCTATTCACATCATAAGTGATCTTAGTATTTCTAGTTTTACTGCAAATGATTTTCAACCTCAAGATTTTGCAAAAACACACATATTTGCATTTTCTGATTTAAATCTATCAAATAATATCAAAGAATTATTATGTGTATTTACTCAATATAGTATTCAATCATCGTGACTCAAAGTTGAACTTGAAAAAGGGAAAGTAGTAGATATTCATCAAGTTGACATATTTCTATATACTCATAATTCATCTTTACAGAAAGGTCAAGTTGATATAAATCATTGTTCGGCTCTTAAAAAACTCTGTTTTTGCAATACATTTCTTCATGCTAAAATAGTTTCTATATCTTTTCATATTCTATTTAGTTTTTCTTCATTTTCTGCATAAACAGTTATGTACAAAGCTAGATGAAAATATTTTTCTCGTCATCTTGTTAATTTTTCTCTAAGTTCTTCTACATCTTGTATTTGAGCATTTAATCAAGGATCATTTACAAGTCATTTTTGAGTATTTATACTTCTTTCAGAATTTAATTGAGTCAATCTTTTTTTAAGAAATTTTTGTACAAAAGCAGAATCTATAGGGTATACAAATAAACTCATATCAAATTTAGTATCCCAATTTATTATAGGAGATAACCAGTTTCATTCTAAAAAATTAGGATAAGCATATACAAAAAATGTTTTAGTATATACATTATTTATTTTTATTTTATCGGGTGTTATCTTCATGTAAGCAGGAGATATGATATCTTTTATATAAGCTAATGCTTCTTTGTATTCTTTTTCAGCTTCCTTAAGTTTTTTTTCTTCATCTTTAGTTAATGCTTTATCTATATTTATTTCTTCTTTTTTTTCTATATTTTTATTTACTTCTTCATTTTTTGTTATTTTTAAATTTTTTTTATTTTCAATTACATCAATTTCTTTATCAAATGGATATATATCACCAGAAAATCTATTTGATACAAGTTCTTTTAATTTTTCTTGACTCATTTTTAAATTTTAAAATATAAAATTTTACCAATTCCATTCAGTTATATAGTTTTCTTCTATTATTTCAGGAAAATCATTTTTTATTTCTTTATTTCATTTATAATGCACTACTACAAGAGTTACATCATCTAATTGAGTATGTTTATATCACATAAATTTAGATAATTCTATAGTTATATTGTTAAATACACTTCTTGCAGTTTTATGATCTGTTCAAGGCAAATTATGAGCATTTTCAACAGCTCTTTGTAATCTATCTTCCATAAACATTATTTCTTTTCAGTCTTTTTTTGGTTTATTTATAGCTTCAGTTATTCAATCTGTATATAAAACTAATATATCATCAATTTCAAATTTTATTTCTTGTTCTTTTAAAATCTTGTGTATATCTTTAGTCATTCATAAGGCCATTCATCAAGATTTTACTAAAAAAGATTTTTTTAAAGAATTTTTATAAATTAAAAGATATTCATGTCATGCTCAACTCATAAATAATCTTTTGTTTATTTCATCCCATCTTATCATTAAAACTGTCATCAATATATTTGATTTTGTTCTAGGTTTTAGTATTTCGTTTGTGTATGATAGCACTTGTCGTCAAGATTTGAAAGTTTTTGTAAATCAAGCAATCAAGGCATTTACCATAACCATTATAAATCAAGCTCATACTCAGTGTCAAGTAGCATCTCATACGTATATATAATAATTTTCCTGAGTTCATTTTATTATATCATAACTATCTCATCATACTTCTCAAGCAGGTTTAGATTTTGCTATTATATCTAAAGATGGGATTTTTTCTAATTTTTTATTTAATAACTTTTCTTGTAGTTCTTTTGCTATTTGCACTTCTCATTTTATAGATTTTCAAGTTAAAAATTCATCTTTTATATTTCTAAGAGAATTAAGAATTACATCTAA
>CAZIGU010000083.1:0-3427 GCA_964538545.1 uncultured Candidatus Peribacteria bacterium | reverse complement strand
TGGAATTGATTTTGGATTCGAAGCTAAAAATAAAGCATCATTTGCTGCGATATTAGCAGGATATAAAATTTCTTTTATTCTAGCAAAAAATCTATCTAAAGCTTCTAATATATCTTTTGAAAATCAAGAAATTAATCAATCTTTTGAAGAAAGCTCTGAAAGTTCTAACTTTGTTTTCATAAAAATTTTATTTATTTAGTAAATACCAAGCACTTGGTCAATAATTTCAGATTAAAAGTGCTTTGTTTGGATCTGTATTCATATAATCATCAACTGTGAATTCTATAAATTTTACATTATATATTTTTGATAAAGTATTTAAAGAATACTTTATTTCATCAGATAATTCATACAAGTTAATATTATTTATACTGATTATTTTAGAAAGTCAATAGATGATTTTATCAAAAACTTCAGATGGTTTTTCATATCAAGCATTAGTTATATCTTGCAAAATTTTTTTCTTGTTAGAAAGCAAAAATGTTTCAAGATTATTTGCAGTTTCTACAAAAAGTAATTTTCCTCTTTTATAAAATTCTGCTCAGCCAGTAATTCATCATTTCGTTTCTTCTCTAATAGTTTCTTGATAAGACTTTTTTCAACCTTTATTTAATTCTTTATACATTCATACTTTTTCTCAAATCTTTAGGGTAGAATTTATAATAACTTCAGCTTTTATTCACCAAGAAGGTCAAGAATGATAAGATTCCAAAATAGTTGATAAAAATACAAATTGTTTATCTTTTCATCAATTATTTAACCTTTCTCACAAATCTATTTTATAAAAATTCTCAAAAGTATTTTTCGTAGTAGAAAATCTATTTTTTAGATAAATACTTGCAATTATTGTATTTATGCTTTGATTATCTAAAAGTTTAATCCTATCTGAATCTTTTAAGTCTTGACTGGTTTGAAACTTGCTATAAAGCTCATCTAATAAGATTTTATCTTTTTGTTTAACAAAATTAAGCTTATTATACTTCCCTTTATTATATTCAGAAAAAAGTTCTTTTATATCATTCTTAGATAAATTGTTTTTTCAATATCTTATCTGAAATTCTCATCTGCTTCTTAGGTCTGGTAATTGTTGAATTACTACCTCAAGTGGTAATCCTAAAATAGGTATAGTATCTAACTCAATATTATCTTTATTTCTAGCAATATCTTTTAATATTCATCTAAAATTAATATCTCATCAATTTCATTGCTCCATTAAATGAGTCATTATCATTGCCGTTGCTACATAATAATTTCATTCAGAAAGATTTAATAACTCTTCTTTTTGTAAAAATGGTATTTGATATTTAGAATAAAACTCTTCAAAAACTGCTTTTATAGTAGGATTATCTGTTATAAGCTCTTTTTTCTTTTCTTCTTCTTTTTGTTTAGGTTTTTCCTCTCAAACGTTATATCTTTGAACTAAATCTAATAACTTTTTATTTTTTGTTGGTAAATCTTTTTTGGGTGTAAAAAGTAAATTATCATCATAAAATTTAGAAATAAGTTTAAAACTAGCATTTTTAGAATTTTTATAAAAACTCTTCCATTCTTCCAAAGAACTTGGACTTTTACGATTTATATAATGAAAATAAGAATCTGTTATTAAAAAGTCTCATTTTTCATTCAAAGAAAAAATTACTCTAAAATAGTTTGATTTTTCATTTCATTTTCCATTCAATCATTTAGCAACTACATCAAAAGAGTTGTATTCTTTTGGAGAAACTTTTATCTCATTTAAAAAATCATCAAAGTTCTTTTCTTTAGACAAAACTGAATTATAAATATCTTTTAAATTTCATTTAATAATATTTTTTCAATTATAATTTGTGTCTATTCAAGAATTATTTTTTAACTTATCAAAATTATAAGTAATACTAGAAGGATTTTTATACTCTATATATTTTCTAGCAAAAAGAGAGCTATTTGTTTCACTAGAAAAAATCTTTTCTTTATCAAATCAAATTAATTCTCAAATAACTTTTTCTTTTCAAAAAGTAGTTCTAAGAACAAGTTTATTATAATCTTTTACAAAAATTTTATCTCAAATAAAAATATTATTTGAAAAATTATTAAACTTTATTTCAAGTCAAATTGGAAGTAATGAATTTAAGCTTTCCAATCTATCTTTTGAGACTATTTCAAGTCAATCTTTTTCATCAAGTAGTTTTCATAAAACTTGACTTGATAATTCAGTTTTCAAACTATCTTTTCAAACAGAAGATTGTAGTTCAAAAAGAGATTTTTTTATTTCTCAAAAAGATTTATTTTTTTTGTCTTTCTTCAAAAAAGTCTATAGCTTTTAGTTCTGTCATATTTTTTTATTATTGATAAATTCCTATTATTTTAAATCTTGCTGCTTTGGGTCAAGTTGTTTGATTTTTATTTTTAAAGTAATTAAACCAAGTATCAAAACTTTGTAGCTTCATATTGCTTCTAAGATTATCAGTTGGTCTTGGATAATAATAATCCAGTATTTTTATATCACTTCATTCAACATAAACAAGAAATCTATGTCAAACTCTTTTTCAATCAAACTTATATTCACTAACTGCAATATCATATATGCTATTTCCTTTTAATTTTAAATTTAACTTATTTGGAAGATCACTAATAAGTTCTCAATTAGAATCTAAATCTTTGTAATCTATAACTTTATATATATCTAAAGCATCTCAAAATGTTATATAACGATTTCAATATTTAGCTAATGTTAAGTGTACAGAGTTATTTTTTGTATAAACATTAATACTATTTCAACTTAGTTCCATAGCCCAAGGAAGTTCTGATACTAAATTAAACTTTGAAGATAATGCTGATAATAGTTTTTGGGTTTCTCAAGAACATAAATTCTTAGTGCTATGTAATCTTCAAGAAATAGACTTAACTATAGATTCTACTGCTCCATATGAAAGTTCTTCTTTTTCGGCTTTATCTACATCAACTTTTCTATTAGCTGAACTTGTAAAGTCAGAAGAAAGAATTTTCTCTATTGTCAAAGGTCAAATATTTCAAGTTACTGAAATATTATTATTAGTTTGAAATCTTTGTATCAATCATTTATTTAACCTAAATTTTCTATTCTCATCTGAATTTCATAATAAAATATTAACTGCATATAATACAGCTCTAGCAGGGTCATCAATTCAAACTTCCCTAGTATTATAATTTGGTTTTATTCAAGTTCTAAGCATAAGTTTTGTGTTTTCATCATAAAACAATGCACTTTCTCATAAAGAAGAGTACTTATCTCGAAGAAAACCTTTCAAACTTTTTATTTCATTTTCATCTAAACTTCAATTACAATCTAGTTTATCCTCTAATCAAGGATAAACACCACAAGTTTCTTGAGCTCCCATGAAAATCTAATTAAAAAAATAATATAAAATAAGTCTAACATAATCTGAAAAAATTAGGAAAAAAAACTAAT
>CAZIGU010000082.1:0-3437 GCA_964538545.1 uncultured Candidatus Peribacteria bacterium | reverse complement strand
TACTTTGAGTTAGAAATTCTTTTGAATTTTATTATTTAGATGAACTTAAAAAAATAAAAAATTTATCTTTGATAGCTTGTGTATCATCTGAAGAAAAATGTGATTTTCCAAATTGAGGGGTTGATAATTTTTTACAAAATATAGATACTTCTTGAGATTTATATATTTGTTGAAATCCTTTGATGATAGAGGATGTAGTTGATAAAATAAAAAATATAGATTTTAAATGAGAAGTTTTTTATGAAAAATTTGTAGTTTCAAAAGATATAAAAAATAGTTTTTTTCAAAAATACATATTATCTTGAGATATAAAATGAATAAATTTTTTGAATTATTTTTTTATAGCTCTTTGATTTTTAATAATTCCTTTTTTATATTTATTTGATTTTATTATTCTTTCTCTTGGATTTTATCTTGGTGGAGTTTGGTTATTTTGATACTTATTCGTCCATTATTAAATTTATTTAAAAGTATTTTATTGTTTGCTAGACTCATAGTTATTAGAAAATGACTTTGAATATTATCTGCTAGTATAGTTGTTTCTCATATGTTTTTTTGAATAGTTAATAATTATGATTTTGATTTTTATTATATTTTTAAAATTATTTTTCAGAATATAAATGGCAATGAATAAATTTAATAGCTAGAATATCAGAGATAACAGCAATTATTTTGCTTATAACTTCAAACAATTTTTCTCAAGATAAGTTATGAATTTATTGGAAAAAAATACAAAAATTATCGTATGTTTATTTTATCTCTTGAGGAATTTATATAGCTAGTTTTTGACAAACTTCAGCTTATTATATAATAATTTTTGTTTTAATTTTGGCTATAATTGCATTTTTTAAAAATAGATATGAAAAAAATAGTTATTCATTTAGAGCTTTATGAACGTATTGTAGTATAGATATTGTATCTGAAAATTTTGATAATAATATTATAAATAAATGTTATGAAAAAATAGTAAAATTTGAAAAAATATTTTCAAGATTTGATAAAAATTCATCACTTAGTATATTGAATAAAAATAAACAAAATGAAGTTGATTTAGATTTTGTCAATTTACTTGATAAATCTAAGGAAATATATAACTTAACAGATTGATATTTTAATCCTTTATTTAATCCTAAAAATATTGGTTATAACTTAAGTTTTGAAAAAAATGATTTTTCTATAAACTATCAGAAAGAAGATTTAAATTTAAATGATATAAAGAATTATTGAAATTTAATTATTCTAAAAGATTATATGAATATAGATTTTGATGAATAGCAAAATGATATTTACGAGAGAAAATACGAAATTTTTTGTATAATAATTGATATCAAAATAATTTGGTAAATATTTGATGAGATATATTTGCTTTTTGAAAAAATTTGCAAAATAAAAATTGGGAAGTATCTATACAATCACCTTTTATAACAGATGAAATTTTGTATAAAATATCTATATCAAACGAAAGTTTATCAACTTCTTGAACTTATTTGAGAAAGTGGGAAATAAATTGAAAAAATATAATCATATACAAACTAAAAATGATAAAAATGATATATTATCTGCTACTGTGATACATAAAAATTGATATTTTACAGATTCTATAGCTACTTCTTTGGTTGCAATGAATAGATATGAAGCAGAAAATTTTTGTATAAAAAATAATATAAAAACTTTTTTAGTTTATGAAAATAAAGAAACTTTTTTAAACTTAATATAACAACTATATGATAGAATTAAATATAAATGATATTTTAAAGGAAACTAAAGAAATAAAAGAAAAAAAAGTATGATATGTTGCTATTATTTGAAGGCCAAATGCTTGAAAATCTACCTTTATAAATTCTTTAATTTGAGAAAAAGTTTCTATAACTTCTTCTATTCCTCAAACTACAAGGAAAAGAGTTTTAGCTATATATAACGATGAAGAATCTCAGGTTGTTTTTTTTGATACTCCTTGAATTCACAGTTCTACAAAAGAATTTAATCAAAGTATAAATTCCCAAGCTATAAGATCTATTAGAGAGGCTGATATGATACTTTATTTTATAGATTCTTCTCGTGAAAGGTGAGAGGAAGAAGAATATATAGAAAATATTTTAGAATTATGTAATAATAAAATTATAAAAGTATATACAAAAGCTGATATATGAAAATATTTCAAAGATGATTGAATAAAAATAAGTTCAATAGATAAAACTTGATTTGAAGATTTACTCATAAATATAAAAGATAATTTAAAAATACAGTCACCTTTTTATCCAGATGATTATTATACTGACCAAGATATTTATTTTAGAATTTCTGAAATAGTTAGAGAAAAAGTTTTTTTAAATACTAAACAAGAGGTTCCACATAGTGTATATGTTGAAATAGAAGAGTTAGAAGAAATAGATAATTTGCTTAAAATACAAGCATATATCTATACAGAAACAGATAGTCAAAGATATATAATAATTTGAAAAAATTGAGAACTAATAACAAAAATTTGAAAAGAAGCTAGATTAGAATTAGAAAAAATTTTTTCTAAAAAAGTGTTTATATCTCTTAGAGTTAAAACTCTTGAAAAATGGAGAAAAAATAAAAAAATTATAAATAATATATTAAAATAAGTGAGTTTTTTAATAAATAGAACTATGTAAAATATGAAAAATATTTGATTTTAATTTTTCATATCTCTCTAAACAAATTCAAAAACAAAATCTTTTGACAAAACAATACTTTTTTATAAAATATGCAAGCTTGTTAAAATTTAATAAGCTTATTTTATATCCTTCTTTGGTTTTTCCAGAGATATAACCCGTAGGAAATATGGCAAAATATGAATTAATGCTGATACTTAATCCTACTCTATCAAATGAAGATAGAGACTCTTCTTTAAATAATTTAAAAACTATGTTAGAAAATGTAGGTTCTAAAATAGAAAAAGAAGATATATGGTGAGATAAAAAATTAGCATACAAAATAAATTCATCAACTAGATGATTTTATGTATTATATACTCTAGAATTAGATGGTAAAAATATAGTAAATTTAACAAAAACTATAAATTTAGATTTAAATGTATGGAGACATATGTTTGTAAAACTTGATGTTTAATATTTAATATACAATTAAGATGAGAACAGTTAATAAAGTAATCCTTATAGGAAATGTTACAAAAGATCCACTTATAAAAACTACTGAAGGTTGAAAAAAAGTTGCTATGTTTACTTTAGCTACAAATAGATATTATAAAACTTCTACTTGAGAAAATGCTTCTGAAGCAGAATTTCATAATTGTGTAGCTTGGGGGAATTTAGCTAATAGAGCTGAAAGCTTTTTAAATAAAGGTAAATTAGTTTATGTTGAATGAAGACTAAGAACTAGAGTTATTGAAAAAGAAGATGCTTCTAAAGCTTATAAAACAGAAGTTGTTATATCTAGTTTGATATTTCTAA
>CAZIGU010000081.1:0-3503 GCA_964538545.1 uncultured Candidatus Peribacteria bacterium | reverse complement strand
ATTATAAATAATGGAAAATAAAGAATTATTAAATGAAATAATAGATAAAATAATAAAATATTGATTGGAAGAAAAAAAATTAACAAAAGATACTTTTCATAAATTAAAAAATAAAGTTTATAGTGAATACAAAATAAAAAAACCTATACCATCTACTCAGATAATTCAAAGATATAATGAATTATTAAAATCTTGAATTGTAAAAGATAATGATAGTTTTAGAAAAATAATAAGAAAAAGATGAGTTAGAAGTTTATCTTGAGTTACAGTTATAAGCTTATTAACAAAAGAATTTTATTGTCCTTGAAAATGTGTTTATTGTCCTACTTTTGAGAATTTACCGAAATCATACATACCAAATGAACCAGCAGTACAAAGACGAGAATTAAATGATTTTGATCCTATTTTGCAAATACACAATAGACTTAGAGCTCTTGAAATAACAGGTCATAAAATAGAAAAAAATGACGTAAGAATTATAGGTTGAACTTGGTCTGTTTATCCTGAAAGTTATAGAGATGAATTTATAAAATGAATATATGATGCTTTTAATACTTATGATGAGATGAAAGATTATATAGAATCAACTGATTTATCAACTGATAAATTTGCATCTTTCAAACTTAAGGCTTGATATTGACTTAAAAAATCTAAAACTTTAGAAGAAGCTAAGAAAATAAATGAAACTGCTAGATGCAGAGTAATATGAATAGCTATAGAAACTCGTCCTGATTGGGTAACTGAAAAAGAGATAAAATCTCTTAGAAATTATTGAGTAACAAGAGTAGAAATATGATATCAAACAACTATTGATGAGATAAATGAATTAAATAAAAGATGACACTGAAATAAAGAAAGTATAAAAGCCACAAAAATGTTAAAAGATGCTTGATTCAAAGTAGTAGCTCATATGATGCCAAATTTACTTGGTTCAAATCCTGAACTTGATAAAAAATCATTAAAAGAAGTTTTTGATAATCCTGATTTTAGACCAGATGAACTTAAAATATATCCTATGGTTGTTACAGATAAACGAGAATTAACAGATATATGGAGAAAATGATGATTTACTCCATACGATGATGAAACTCTTATAGAATTAACAGCTGAACTTGAATCATATATACCTGAATATGTTAGACTTAATAGAACATATAGAGATATTCCAGCTTCTGAAATACTTGCTTGAAGTCATTTGAGTAATTTAAGACAATTAGTTGAAGATAGATTAAAAAATAAGTGAATTAAACTTTTAAATATAAGACATAGAGAAATAAAAGATAAATGAAATGATCCAAAAAATGCAGTATTAAACGATTTTAAATACGATGCTTCTTGATGAGTAGAACATTTTTTAACTTTTGAAGATAGTGAAGATAGAACTATTTTTTCTCTTCTTAGGCTTAGATTGCCACCAAAAGATTGAGAATTTATTTTTGAAGAACTAAAAAATCGATCTTTAATAAGAGAAATACATACTTTTTGAGATCAATTATGAGTTTGAGAAACCTGAAGTGTTTTTGGACAACATATATGATTTTGAAAAAAACTTATTTTGAAAGCAGAAGAAATATCAAAAAATCAATGATATCAAAAAATAGCTGTTATAGCTTGAGTTTGAGTTAGATGATATTATGAAAAAAGATGATATATTTTAGAGTGAGAATATATGGTAAAATATTTATAATTTAATTTTAAAAATATGATAGATTTAAAACTTATTAGACAAAATCCTGAATCTTATAAAGATAATTTACAAAAAAGAAATCTAAAAATTGATTTAGATAATTTTTTAGATTTAGATAAAAAATTGATAGATAAAAAAAGGGAATTAGATGAAATAAGAGCAACTAAAAATAGTTTTTCAAAGATAATATCTTCTTTAAACACAGAAGATAAAAAATTAAAACTTCAAGAAATGAAAGATTTATGAGCTAAAGAATTATCTTTAGAAGAAGAAATAAAAAATTTAGAAATAGAGTTTAATAATATTTACTTTAGACTTCCTAATTTTTTAGATGAAACTACTGCTATTTGACCAGATGATAGTTGAAATGTAGTTATAGATAAATTTTTAGAACCTACAAAATTTGATTTTACTCCAAAACCTCATTATGAAATATGAGAAGCAAAATGATGGATTGATACAAATAAATGATCAGAAGTTTCTTGAGCTAGATTTTGGTATTTGAAATGAGATTTAGTTATGCTTCAATTTGCTATAATAA
The DNA here is from genome assembly GCA_964538545.1 of uncultured Candidatus Peribacteria bacterium. Lineage (GTDB taxonomy): Bacteria > Patescibacteriota > Gracilibacteria > BD1-5 > UBA6164 > CAZIGU01. The sequence continues at coordinate 1,275 of CAZIGU010000081.1, read as the reverse complement.
ATTATGCTTTTTCAGTTTTATATAAATCTTGATTTTCTCCTATTTTACCACCAGTTTTGGTAAGAGAAAAAGCTATGTTTGGTACTTGATTTTTACCAGCTTGAGAAGACTGAGTATATAGAGTAAATGAAAATGATGATGATCTATACCTTGTTTGAACTGCTGAAGTTCCTGTTACTTCATATCATAGTGATGAAATAATTTCAGATTTATCAACTCCTATAAAATATGTTTGATACAGTGCATGTTTTAGAAAAGAAGCTTGATCTGCTTGAAAAGATATGAGATGAATTCTTAGAGGTCATCAATTTGATAAAGTTGAAATGGTTTGTTTTTGTAAAAAAGAAGATAGTTCTAAACTTCATGAAGAAATGGTAGCAGTTGAAGAATCTATATGGCAATGATTAAAAATACCTTATCAAAAATTGAATATTTGTAGTTGAGATTTATGAAATCCTGCTATGAAAAAAATAGATTTAGAAGCTTGGATGCCAGGTCAAGATAAATATAGAGAAATAACTAGTTGTTCTAATGTTTGAGAATATCAATCAAGAAGATTATGAGTTAGATATAGAGATGAAGACTGAAAAATACAATATACCCATACTCTTAATTGAACTGTTATAGCTCTTAGTAGATGTTTAATTGCTATAATTGAAAATTATCAAACTTCTTCATGAGATGTAATAATACCAGAAGTTTTAAGACCATATATGTGATGAAAGGAAATGATATAATAATTTTGTATTTTTTATAAAAATATGTTACACTCATAAAAACAATATTTATAATAAAAAAATTTATGTTAATTATATCTACATCATCTTTAAAATGATATTGAATACATAGGATATTTGAAATAGTTAAAAAATCAAATTATGATTGAATAGATTTAACTGTTGATTATGATGAATTTGATACATATTCTATAGAATATTTAAAAAGATTATCTTTGGATACTCAAGTAAAAGTTCTATCAGTTACAGCTCCAACTAGAGGAATGACTAAAGAAAAAATTGACTCTTTATTTGAATTGACTTTTGCTTTAAAAGCTCAAATACTTACATTTTCTCCACCACATACTCTTGATAAAAATGGAGATTATTTTTCAAGTTATATAAATAAAATGAAGTCTTGATATGATTTTTCAGTAGCTATTAAAAATATAGAACAAAAATTTTTACTTTTTATTATTCCTGAATTTAGAAATACAAATTTTATAGATTTAAAAAAATTTACTTGATGTACTTCTCTTGATTTGAGCTCTATTGATAA
>CAZIGU010000080.1:2534-3548 GCA_964538545.1 uncultured Candidatus Peribacteria bacterium | reverse complement strand
CAAAAACTATAGAAGCTATAAAAAGATATTCTTGAGTTATGTTTAATCATATAGATTACATAAATATGAAAACAGAAGAAAAAAAATATTTTGATACAAATTTTTTTATACTTTCATGAATGTATTGATTATTAAAACCAACTGATTTTATATGAAATTATAAATTACCTATTGAAACTAAATGATTATCATCATATTGGAAAGAAAAAATAACTGAAACTTTAATCAAACAAAATCGAGATTATATCATAGATTTATTGCCTGATAGTTATAAAAAAATGATAGATTATAAAAAACTATCAAATATTATAAAAGTAAATTTTTTAACTACAAAAAATTGAAAAATTCAAAAAATATCTCATTGGGTAAAAGTGATAAAATGAAAATTTATAAAACAAATATGTCAAAATAAATGAATAGATTTATCTAAATATGATATATTAGAGAACAATATAAATATTTTTAACTAATATTTGATTTATTTTTTAAAAGTATATACTTTAGTTGTAATTTAATTTCTAATTATTACATTATGAAAAAGATATTTATGTTTTTATTTGCTTTAATGTTAGCAAATGGCGCTTATGCAAATATGTGTATACAAGTTATTCAACCTGCAATAAATAATACTACAAAAGAATGTAGAGAATTTCCTACTCCTTGTGATGTACCTGCTTGATGGGCAAAAACAGATAGTTGTGATGAAGTCATAACAGATGATGAAGATACTCAAATAATAGAAAAAGAAGATTTATCAAAAACAAAAGAAATAAAAACTTCTTTTGAAGTGAAAAAATTTTCTTCTTGTGAAGATATGACAAAAACTATATCAGATTATTTAAAAAATAATACAAATATATATTATCCTATGTATAGAGCTAAATCTTTATGAGTAGAAATGTCTAAAGATATGGTTACTTCTTCAGAAGCTTGAGTAGCTGAACAAATGGTTTGATGAGATGATTCTAGTTCAAAAACAGCAACAGATTATGCTGAAACTAATATACAAGTACT
>CAZIGU010000080.1:0-2481 GCA_964538545.1 uncultured Candidatus Peribacteria bacterium | reverse complement strand
AAAATATACATAATAGAAGCTTTTCCTGCTGAAAATATGAAAATAGTAAAAACTATAGTTTTGCCAAATTATTTTTCAAATGTTAACTTATTTTTATCAAATAATAAATTAACTATAACTTCAAATAGATATTCTCAAATAGATTATTCTAATTATTGGTATAATAGAAATACAAAAACTGTTGTTATAGTTTATAATGTTTCAAATCCCACTAAATTAAAATTAGATAGATATTATAAAGTTGATTGAGATGTTGTAGAATCTAGAATAGTTTGAGATTATTTGTATTTATTATCAAGAAATAGTTTAGATTTTCCTATAACTTATTTTAATAAATGAGTTTTTAATGATAAAGGTTTTAATAATGATTTAAAAATAGACAAAATTATTCCTGAAAGAATGGATTTATCGTATACTTCTGAAACTAAAAATCAAATAACTCTTAAATGAAAAAAATATCCATATAGTTTAATTTCTTGAGATGTAAGTGATTGTAAAAATATAGAATACATAATGCCTACTAAAGAAACTATAAAAAATTCTTCTTTTAGGCCAGTTTTAACTACATTATCTAGTATAAATATTTCTAACTCACAAGAAAAAGTTACAACTAAATTACTTTTTTGAGATGTTTCAAATATTTTTATGTCAAAATCAAATTTGTATATAACATCTGATTTTTATATGAAAGAAAGTTTTAAATGTTGACCAAATATGAAATGTATAATGCCTATGTATTATATGTGAAATAACACTTTGATTCATAAATTTAATATAAATAAAAATTTATTAACTTATTCAAAAACTAATATAGTATCTTGAAGTCCTTTAAATCAATATAGTATGGATGAAGATATGAATTGAAATTTTAGAATAATTACAAGTTCTTATTCTCCAGAAAAAAGTACAAATTTATTTATACTAGATGAAAAGCTTGATAAATTATCATCTATTACAAATATAGCACCTAAAGAAGATTTTAAATCATCAAGATTTATGTGAGATAAACTATATTTAGTGACTTTTGAACAAATAGATCCACTTTTTGTTATAGATTTAGCAGATAGTAAAAATCCAAAAATAATGTGAGAATTAAAAATTCCAGGTTATTCTACTTACTTACACCCTTTGGAAGAATGATTTTTGTTGGGGTTATGATATGATACTTTTACAAATAAATGGTGATGAACTCAAAATTGAGGTTTAAAAATAGATATTTATGATGTAAATGATTTAAAAAAACCTAAACAAATTCATACTTTGACTATTTGAGATGAATGAAGTTATTCTGAAGTTTTAAATAATCCTAGAACTTTTGTATATGATAAAAATAAAAAATTACTTTATTTACCTGCAAATATTTATACAAAATTAAATAATCAAGATAATGATTATAGATATAAAGATATATTTGTCTGAACTAAAGTAGTAAAAATTGATACTAGATCTTGAATAAAAGAACTTGCTTCAATAACACATATAGATTCTACTTGAATTGATAAAAAAAGACTAGAAGAATGTAAGATATATTCTATTAAAAAAGAAGAAACAAAATGTCAAAAACTTATTTCTTGAGAAGAATATTGTCCTCCAAATAATAATTATATACCTACTTATTGTTATGCAGACAGTACAGTTTGAGAATACTTAGCTAGTAAAATATGGGAATATAATGATTATTATATAAAAAGAAATATTTATATGGATGATGTGCTTTATACTATAAGTAATATGAAAGTATTATCAAATAAAATATCTTCTTATGAAAAGATAAAAGAAGTTATTTTAAAATAATTTTAAAATATAATTTATAAAATATGTGAAATAAAAAGTGAATATTTATTTTATGATATATGATTTGAGTTGTTGTTGCTATGCTTTTTAATAAAAAAAATTCAAAACAATTAAAAAACGAATTTATAGAAAACAGAATTAGATATTATTTTGGATAATTTTATAGAAATACATAAAAATATTTTTATATCTTTAAATGAAAAAATAAATTCTCCTGAAATAAAACAATTTTTTGAATCTAAAAAAAATGAATCTTTAGAATTACTTAATGAATATAAAGAAAAATGATATGAAATTTTAAAGCAATATAAAGAAAAATGAGAAGATTATGTAAAAGAGTGAATAGAAGAACTTGAGAAATTTTATAAAGAAAAAATACAAGATTTAGAAGATAATTTAAAACATAAAACATCAGATGATATATTAAATGAAATAAAAAAAGAATTTAAAACTATGGTTGATGATTTTAAAAAATATTTAAAAGATGATAATAAATAACAAAAAAGACCTCAATTGAGGTCTTAAATATTGTTAAGTGTCATACTTAGTGAGATCACACTTTTGTATAACTTTTACCAAAGTATTGCTATAACTCATATCTTCAGCATATTGCTTGGATAGAGTTTTAGCAATTTTTGGCTCATTTTTTTTTACCGTAAGAAAAATTATAAAAAGATTTGATAAAAT
>CAZIGU010000079.1:0-3568 GCA_964538545.1 uncultured Candidatus Peribacteria bacterium | reverse complement strand
ATATTTACAAAAAATATGAGTTAAAAAAGAAAAAATAACTATTTTAGATAAAAATATATCTCTTATAAAACCAGATTTTTGTCATAATTTAATCACTTGAGATAATTATTTAAAAGATATAAAAAAATATGATTATATATTTATATCCCCCTGAGTTAGTCCTTATATAAATAACTTTTTAGGTATTAGAGATAAACTTATAACTTGATTAAAAATATTTTTTGATAATTATAAATGAAAAGTTATAGCTATCACTCAAACAAAATGAAAATCTACAACAACATCACTTGTATATGAATTATTAAAAAATGCATGATTTAATGTAAAAATAGCTTGAAATATATGACTATCTATACTTGATGAAATAGATTTTGAAGCTAATTATGACTTTATAGTTTTAGAATTATCATCATATATGTTAGAGTATTTATCTTGAATAAATACACATATTTCTATTTTATGAAATATATATCTAGATCATTTAGATTGGCATTTGAATTTTGAAAATTATAAAAATGCAAAATTAAATATATTAACAAAAAATTGAATCAATTTGATATGATACGAACTTATAAATAAAATAGATTTAAAAGATTATAATTATTTATCTTTTTGAGATAAATGAGATTTTTATCATATTTGAAATGAGTTTTTTTCAGAAAATAATTCAGTATATATTGATACAAAGCTAGAGTGAAATCACAACCTAAACAATATTGCTTCTATTTTTGCTATTTCAGAAATACTTAATTTACCAAAAGATATTTTAACAAAAACTATATCTTCTTTTAATTGACTTCCTCATCGTTTACAAAATTTATGAACTTTTGATGAAATTACTTTTATAGATGATGCTATATCAACAACTCCAGAAAGTACTATACGAGCAATAGAAGCTTATAAAAATAATATAGATACCATTTTTTTATGATGAACAGATAGATGATATGATTTCACAGATTTAGTTTTAATTCTTAGAAAATATAATATTAAAAATATTGTTTTATTTCCAGATTCTTGACTAAAAATACTTAAACTTTTAGATAATACTTTTAATTATATTCAAACATCAGATATGCAAGAAGCTGTTTTATGGTCAAAAAAACAAACTAAAAAATGAAAAATGGTATTATTATCAACAGCAAGTCCAAGCTATAGTATATGGAAAAATTTTGAAGAAAAGTGAGATTTATTTAAAAAATATATTTGATAAAATAATTAAAATAATTATAAAAATACCACATCGACCCTAGGTCTTTCATAAGTAGAAAGAGAAATGACTTATATTGATGAAAAGCTTAAAGACTCTTCCAATATTAACTACAAGATTCCTAATTCTATAGATGACTCAGGCCTAACTATTTATATAAATGGTCGTGATAATGGGTATAAGCTTGTAGATTCCAATGACCGAGTTTATACTAAACAAGGAAGAGAAGTGTCTTATAACTTATAAGATTTTAAGATCTAAGTATGGATAGTTTTATACAAAAAATGACTTTTAGTCATCTTTATTATATTTCTTTTATTTTATCATAAGTTCGTTTTCAAGAAATTATTTGATATATATGATAAGGACTTAAAATAATTCAATATCATATTTCAAAAGTTATTTTTACTATTGAATAAATATTTTCTATTCATCAAATACTAAAGGCTATAAGATTTTCTTTTAATCAATTAGGATTTGATAATATTTTTTCATTTACATTAGGAAAAAGTCTTTTTGAAATAGGACTTAAATCTTCTTGTTTTATTTCTTTTATAAAATCTTTAATTTTTTCAATATTTAATTCTTCTTTTAAAGAAGTTATAGTTCACATAGTAGATTCTCTTAAATTTCTAAGTTCTATCATATATGAGCTTAGATTTTCATATGTTTCTCAATTTGTTAATTTTATTTCAGATTTTTTTAAACTATTTAATAATTCATTTCTAGAAGAAGTACTTGCATACTTTATTAAATTATCTATTTTTTCATATCAATTTATTATACTATTTTTTATTTTGTTTTCTAAAGAAAGTATTTTATCTTTAGTTTCAAATTGTGATTTTTCATTATTTTCAATTTTTTTTATTTCTTCTACCATTTTTTATATTTAATATATAAGATAATATTATATATTAAAAAATAAACTAAATGCAATAAAATATATATTGACAAAAATGAAAAACAATAAATAAAATATACTTATTGTTTTAATTTCAGCTTCAAGAAGAAGTTGTTTGGTTTTGAGTTTTTTTAAGATAATTATCTATAGCTTCTATTTCTCTTTTTGCTAAAACTCAAAATTCTCATTCTCAATTTAGAGCTATAGTTTTTTTAAGATATATTTTTGCTGTTAGCAAATCTTTTTGTACTTCTAATAAATATCGTTTATTTAGTGTCAATAAAGGATTTAAGCTATTTATTTGTAATCATTTATCTATATATTCTGATGCTTTTTGTAAATCTTTTTTTTCTCTATAAATCCATCATAAGTATCAATAAAAAATTTCATGTCATTTTTTTGTTTCAAATTTTTTTATAGCAGTTTCACTCCGTAGTTTTGCTAAGTCATTTTTTCAATTTATAAGTCGATTATATATTCATAAGCTATAATCTGTTAAACTAGAATTTTCTTGTTTCAATAAGCTATCAAATATATTTAACATACTTCTTTTATCTTCAAGTAAATAATAATTATAAAGTAGTTTTTTTAACAATAGGGTTTTATCATCAAATCCATTTTTTAAAGCTCGATTATAGTATAAATTACTAGTTACATAATCTTTTTGTAAATAATTTATATTTCATAATATATATGATATTTCAGAGTTTGTTGGCTCTAAAGAATAATATTTTATTAAATATTCTTTAGCTGTTTTTATATCATTTAATTTATATGAAGAATTTCATATGATTATAAACATAGGTTTATAATCTGGTTTCTCTTTTAATAAATTATAGGCTAGTTTTATAGATAAATTGTATAGTCATGATTTATAAAAACTTCATATTATAAGAGCATCTTTATAATACAAATCATTTATTTTAAAATCATTATAATTTTTTATAGCATTTTTTACATCTAGCAATTTATCAAAATTTGGCTCTTTTTTTGCAAAATAATTTTCAAAATTTTTCTTACAATCATGAAAGTTTATGCTACAATGAAGAGAATTTAAATAATAAAAAACTTCTTCTTCATTTTTTACCAATTCTTTTATTTTAGTTGATAATTCTTTTATTCAAGTATTTGTTTTATAATTTCATTTATATAATATTGCCAGTAAAAAAGTTTTTTTGTCTTTCTCTGAAATATTTTGTATTTTTTTGAAATAAACTATAGATTGATTGTATATTTTTAAATCAAAATATATGTTTGCTATTTTTGATAGTATTTTTTCATCATGTTGGTTTTCTTTGTAGGCTTTTATATATTCTTTCAAAGCTAATTCATTTTGATTTGATTGTAGGTATTCTTCTGCATTTTTTATTATTCACCTTAAAGCAAATCTTTTTTTTAGTAACTCTATTCTTTTTTTTCTTTCTTCCATTTTATTTTGTTCTTCTATTTCTTCTTGA
>CAZIGU010000078.1:0-3624 GCA_964538545.1 uncultured Candidatus Peribacteria bacterium | reverse complement strand
AAAGATATAGAAATTTTAATAAAAAATATAAATAAAATTTTATTAAAATGATACAATTTTTATTATAAAAATATAAATTGTTATTTAAAATGAGATTTTAGTTTATTTATAGATTTTTTAGATAAAGATATTGATATAAAAAAATACTTAATATGAAGATATGATGTTTTGATAGATGAAAATTGAGTATTTAAAATAATAGAAATAAATGCAAATACTCCTTGAATGATAAGTGATGTTTACAAAGTAAATAGTATTTTAAGACAAAAATGATATAGAAATTATAATTCAAAATTTGTAAAAAATATAAAAGATAAATTTAAAAATTTTACAAATAAAAAAATATGAATTTTGCTTGCAAATTCTTTTTCTGATGAAGATTTCTTAGTGGCTTGTGATTATAAAGAAATACTTAAAAATATAGTTTGAGAAGAAAATATTATTATTTGAGATATTTATGAAACTAATATAGTTTGAGAAGATATTTTTACTATAAAATGAGAAAAAATAGATTTATTATTAAATTTTTGCCCTTTAGAGTTTTTTATAACAGACTTGGATTTTGCTAATAGTTTTTTAAATTTAATAAAAGAAAATAAATTAAATATTTATAATTGCATAGAAAGTATTGTGTTGCAAGATAAAATATTGTTTGCGATAATTTATGAAAATTTAAATAAATTTTCTAAAAAAGAGCAAGAAATTATTAAAAAACATATTCCATTTACAATAATTCAGAAACAAGAAGAAGGTAAATATTTAGCTAAATATAGATGGTGAAGGATAAGTAGATGAACTTATGAAAAAAATTTTGATACAAATATACAAAATATAAATGATTATGTATTTCAAGAAAAAATAATAAGTAAAAAAATTGATGAAAATTGAAAATTTATAGTTTGGTGATTTTTTACCAATTTAGATAAATTGATATGAATAATTGCAAGAACTCAAGAAGTACTGATAACAGATGATAATACTGTAAAAATAGTTTGTGTGTATGGTAAAAAATAAAAGTTTTTAACAAAAAAAAAATATTTATATTGATTTTTTTGTGATTTATTTTAAACTAAAAATAAATATTTTTTAATTATATTAAATATGGCTATTGATTTGGTAAAAAATACTATTTTGGAAGTTGAAAAACTTAAATGAGAAAAAAAATACAAAGAAGCTTTAGATATACTTCAAGAAGCACTAAAAACCAAAAATGATGATTATAGAATTTATGAAGAAATAGCTGATATATACATATATGAATGAAAAATACAAAAAGCTAAAAAAGCTATTGAATATGCTATAAAATTAAATCCTGATTCTTCTACTTGAAATTATTTAAAAGGTTTTATACTTTTAACTAGCAACAAAATAGAAGATGCTATTTTTTATCTTGAAAAATCAAATTCTTTAATTTGAAATAATGCTGAAGTTTTAAGAAATTTATGATGGGCTTATAGTATGTTATGAGATTTAAAAAGATGAATAACTGTACTTAAAAGAGCTTTAAATATAATGCCAAATGATCCACTTATAATTGAAGATTTAGCAATGAGCTTAATTCAAACTTGAGATATAGAAAAAGCAAATGAATTACTTATTTCTATATGAAAAGATACTTTTAAAATATAAAAATAAAAAAATGTCTTTCATAAAAAAATTAATCTCTTGAAAAAAAGTATTAGTAATAGATATATGAACTTATAAAATAAAAATAGCACTGTGTGAATATAGAAATCAAACAGTGCATATTTTTGATTTTGCTACAAAAAAACAAGAGTGAAAAGATATTTTGTCATGAGAAATATGAGATATACAATGAGTTAGTGAAACTATAAATTTTTTAATAAAAAAATTATCTCAAAAAAACAACCTACCTAAAGATATAGTTATAAATATTCCTACTTCTAGTATAATATCTGTATGAAAAACTATTAAATATAAAAGAGAAAAAAAAGAAGAAAAAATAAACATAAAAGAACTTGATAATATAATATGAAGAATTGAATTTCAAGCCCTAGAAGAAGCAAAAAAAGAAATCAAACAAAAAAGCTGATATTTAGATGTAGATATGAAGCTAATAACAAGTAGTATAACAAATATTTTAATAGATAATTTCAAAATATCGAATCCTATAGGTTTTACATGAAAAGAAGTCGATATATCAACTCTAAATATTTTTATACCTTATTCAAGATATAATATAATTGATTCTATAGCTTCAAATATATGAAAAAATATATTATCTATTGTACCAAATGAATTTTCTATTCCAAAAATGATAGAATATACTGATTATAAAGAAGATGATATTGTTTTTATAGATGTATGAAATTCAAAAACATCTATAATAGTTCAGAAAAAATGAGTTATTATATGAATAAATAGAATAGAAATATGAATAAAAGACTTAATACAAAATATTAAAAATAATTCAAATGAAACAACTGTAGATATAATTCAAAAAATTCAAGAAAAAAATAGTTATTTAGAAGAAAAAAATGATTTCCTAAAAGTATGGAATATTTGATTATTTATATGAATAAAAGAAATACTTAAGTCAAACTTAATACCTCATAAAATATTTTTATCATGATGAGGTGCAAATGATTTTATAAAAGAAAATTTTAAAAATATCTCTTTACAAGATTTTGAATTACATACTATAAAACCTTTTACTTTTATAAATATAGACTTCAAAAAAGATTTAGAAATACTTTCAGAAAATGAAGATATATTTGATAAAACAAATATTACTTTATTATCTATGATATTACAAACTAAAGAAATAATAAATACTAACAACAATCAAGTATTGGATATATTAAAAAATTTTTTAGAACAAAATGAATTTTAAAAAAATGTGATTTTATTATAAAATCACATTTTTTTAATTTGATAAAATTTATATTTTTTTTCTTAAAAAAGCTGGAACATCTAAATCATCTTCTGTTTTAGAAACATGAATTTGTTTAGAAATTGGTTGAGTATTTTCTATTGTTTTTCTTCAAAAAGGAGAAGGAATAGTTTTTGATTGAGAAGAAGAAACATAAGTTTTATTTGTATCTTCATCAAATCATGTAGCTATAACAGATATTTTTATTTCTCAAGTATATGATTCATCTAAAGAAGTTCAAAATTTAATGATAGCATTTTCATCAACAGATTCAGTTATTATTTTTATAGCTTCATCTATTTCAAACATACTTAAATCATTTCATCAAGTTATATTTATAATAACTCATCTAGCTCAAGCTATTGAAAGTTCTAAAAGTGGAGAATCTATAGCACTTCTAGCAGCTTCTACAGCTCTATTGTCACCATTACCATAACCTATACCTATCAAAGCACTTCAAGAGTTTTGCATAACAGATTTTAAATCGTTAAAATCAAGATTTATAAATCAAGGATTAACTATCAAATCAGAAACTCATTGTACTCATTCTCTTAAAACTTGATCTATTATAGAAAAAGCATCATTTAAAGGAGTTCTTTTATCAATTATAGTAAGTATTCTATCATTTGGAATAGTTATCAAAGCATCTACTTTTTCTTTTAATTTATTAAATCAATCTACTGCTTGATCCATTCTTCTTTTTCATTCAAAAGTAAAAGGTTTTGTTACAA
>CAZIGU010000077.1:0-3661 GCA_964538545.1 uncultured Candidatus Peribacteria bacterium | reverse complement strand
AAATTTGATTTAGCTGTTAATTTTATTAAACTCATTTTTAGATAATTATTTAGAGTAATTTTATGAGTTTTTAAGTCCAAGTTTTGAATCTAACAAAACTGGTCGGGATTTAAAACGGGACGATAGATACTTTTTTAATTTGGTAATAAGTCAAAACATTTTGTGCATAAAGTTGTAAAATGATGATTATTTAATAAACTAAAAACAGATAGAAAAAATTCTATCTGTTTTTAGTTTGTCCGAATTAGTAGATTTTAAAAGTCTTTGAAAGTTAAAATATTACAAAGTTTCCGTACCCCCAACTTTCTAATATTTTAACTATTACTAATAATATTTTTGATTACTTTTACGACATTTCTATTTTTATTTGACAAAATTAGATCATTTCAGTTAGCTTCTTTTTAAAGTAAATATTTTATAATTTTTATTTCAAAAAAGTCAATTATTTTATATAATTTTCTATTATTTTTAAGCTATTATCTATTCAGGTTAAATTTAATCAATTTTTTCTAAAAGTTTTATATTTATTTAATAGTCTAAAAATTTCTAATCATAAATTTTTGTCTTCATCTAATACATCACTACAAAATTTTTCTTTAAAAAATTCTGCATTTTTTTGTTGATGATTTTGTGCGCTTGATTTTAAAGGGACTATTATTGAGTGTATTCAAAAATAATACAACTCCCACAATGTTGTTGCTCAAGCTCTAGTTATTGCTATATCAGTTTTTTTATATATTTCTCACAAATCTCTTTGAGAAACAAAATTATATATTTTTACATTATTACATTTTTCAAAATCTTTTCTAAAATGCAGATTTTTTTCTCATAAAATAATATTGAAATTTATATCTATCAAATTATTTACTATAGTTTTTATATTTTCAAATATTTTTGTAGATCATTGACTTCAAGCTATTACTAAAACTTCTATTTTTTCATTTTCTATTAAATCATCTTTATTTAGATATCTATATATTTCAGGATTTATAATTTGTCATATTAAAATATGTTTTTTATCATCTATTTTTTCATTTGGAAAAGTATAAAATATTTTATTTCGTAGTTTAGATATTATTTTATTTGAGATTCAAGTTATAGTATCTGATTCATGAATATATATTTTTTTACCTAAAACAAATCCAGCTAAGCAAAAAGGTATTGAGACATATCATCATTTTGAGATTATTATATCTATTTTTTTTGTTAAAATATAATATAATCAAAAAAAGAATCATGTTATATTTTTTAAAGGTTCAAAAAAGTTTTTTATATCAAAATATCTTCTTATTTTTCCAGAAGGAATATGATAAAATTTTATATTATTTACTATAGACATTTCTTCCTCTAAAGAATCTTCACTTCAAAACCAAAAAAAAATATATTCATTTTTATTTTTTAAATATTTTTGTATTGCAAGCAAAGGGAAAATATGTCCTCAAGTTCATCATCAAGTTAAAGCTATGTTTTTTCTCATTTTTTAGAAATTATAATTTAAAAAAGTTTGCAATTTTTATAAAAAAATTATTTATTTTAATAAAAAATTTTAAGTTTCTTAATTTGTAAATTAAAAAACTAGAAAAAATTCAGATAATAATTCATGCTATTATATCCATAGGCCAATGCACTCAAGCTCGGATTCTAGAAATAAGCATAATAATTATAAGAGGAGTAAATAAATAAAAATATTTAACAAATCAAAAAAATAAAATTCAAAATAAAAAAGCACTTCATACGCTAGAATGATCAGAAGGAAAAGAAGCATCAGGAATATGAGATAAAATCATATTTCAAGTTCGTTTTAGGTGAGTCTCAGGCCTATCTATATTTACAAATTGTTGAATAATTAAACTTATTAAAATAGCAATTATAGTTGTATAAAATATAAAAAGTAGTTTTTCTTTTCAATTATTATCTTTTTTTATAGCAAAATAAATCCAAAAACTTATTAAGAATATAGGAATTAAAAATATAGGTGCATCAGCAAATATAAATATTATATTTCAAATTATTTCATTTTGAGTAAAATTATTTAAAAATTTTAGTAAAGGTAAATTTATATTTTCTTGTAAAAAACTAAAAAATCACATATAAAAAAATAAAAAAATATTATATTTATTATATTTAATATAATTATTTTTTACAAAAAAACAAAAATAAATTTGAAAAAAAATATTTTTATATTATTATGATAAACATAAATTATTCTTCCAAATTATAAAAAAATTTGGGAGTTTTTTATTTTATTACTTAAACTTTTTTATAATGGCTATACCAAATAAAGTTAGATGAATGCAAGATATATTGCCAGAAGCACATAAATATCATACATTTTTAAAAAAAGTTTTTAGACATGAATTTCGTAAAAATTGATTTAAAAGAATATCTACACCAGTTTTAGAAAGTAAAAATTTATTTACAAATGCTATATGAGCATGAACTGATATCATAGATAAAGAAATGTATAATTTGGTTGATAAAAAGGGTAGAGAGTTAGTTTTGAAACCAGAGTCTACAGCATCTATTATGAGAGCATATATAGAAAATGATTTATTGTCAGAATCACAACCTGTTTTTTTATATTATGTTGAACCACATTTTAGATATGATAGACCTCAAAAATGAAGATTTAGACAATTTTTTCAAGTTTGAGCTGAAGTTATTTGAGAAAGTGATCCTATACTTGATGCACAACTTATTTTTATATGATATACAGTTTTAAATAGCATATGACTATCATGAGATTTTAAAATAAAACTTAATTCTATTTGAACATCAAAAGATAGAGAAAAATATATACAAGAATTAGTATATTATTATGAAAATAAAAAACATATTTTAAGTGAAGATGCTTTGAGAAAGCTTGAAACAAATCCTTTAAGACTTTTAGATACAAAAATAGAAGATGAGATTATTTTAGCTTCTGAAGCGCCTAAAATAACAGATTTTTTAAAAAAAGATTCAAAAGAACACTATACAAAAGTTAAGCAATATTTAGATATACTTGGAGTTCCATATGAAGAAGATCATAGATTAGTTAGATGACTTGATTATTATACTCATACAGTTTGGGAATTTGTTGATAATTCTTGAAGAAGTCAAGATGCTTTTGGTTGATGATGAAGATATGATATGTTATCTAAAAAAATATGACATAAACAAGAAATTCCTGCAGTTTGATTTGCTATGTGAATGGAGAGACTTATAGATGCTTTGATTGATAAATGAATATCTTTAAAAGATAAAGATAGTGTAGATTTATATTTTATACAATTATGAGATGAAGCTAAAAAAATAGTTCTACCATTATCTTTAGAAGCTAGAAATAAAGGTATAAAAACACTTGTTTCTCTATGAACTCCATCATTGAAAGTACAGATGAAAAAAGCAAATAAACTAAATACAAAATATGTAGTTATGGTTTGAATTATGGAAGCAAGTAGTTGAATATTTCAAGTTAGAAATATGGTTGATTGAACTCAAAAAGAAGTTAAAAAAGAAGAATTACTTGAATATATTATATCACAATTGTGAGAAGAAAAACTTGATTTTTATTGTCCAGCAAAAGATTTAGTTATACAAGAAAAAAAAGAAGAAATTATTATATAATTTCTTCTTTTTTGCTTTCTTCTAGTCTATCCCATATTTTTTGAACAAAACT
>CAZIGU010000076.1:0-3748 GCA_964538545.1 uncultured Candidatus Peribacteria bacterium | reverse complement strand
TTATATCTTTTATTATTATTAAAAAATTATCTTCATAAATCATATCTGAAGGTATTTCTTTATTTATTATTTTTTTGAATATAGTCATATTTTATAATTTAATAATTTATTATTTCAGACGAGTTAATATTTTTTATAGATATATTTTTTATATCTTCATTGTAAAAATATAAAATTATAAATCATAATGAAATATTTATCAGAATAATATAAAATAATATATTTCATTTTTTTTGAATAAATTTAATTTTTGTAATATGTGAGAAATTTATTTTTACATAAACAAAAATTGCCAAACTTATACTTATAAAAAACAAATAAATAGAAAAAATTATTATATTCATTTTATTATGTTAAAATATATATTTATTATTTTTTAGATAAAAATTTTACTTTTTTAAAAAATAATTATACTACAAATTGTAGTGAGTTTATTATATTTTTTTAATTTTTTTTGCAAATTTTTTAAAAGTATGATAAATTACTAATATATTATTTTGATAATCCAAAATGCTTATGGCTGAAATAAAACAAAAAAATAAAACTTTCTATATAGATGATGAAATTCAAGCTTCTTATCCAGAACTTATAAAACTTGTATTAAATACAGAAAGTATGGATGATGAAGAAAGACAATACTGGTTTGATATATTACCTTCTATGACAGAAGATCAAGTAGATAGGCTTTTTAATATACTTGAAACTGAAAGAAGGAAACTTGAAGAATTAGAACTAAAATATCAAGAAGAAATTAAATCTTTAAATGAAAAACATCTTATAGAATGGCAAGAGTTTCAATCTAAAGATAATAAAAAGAAGATTCAAGAAGCTGAAAAAGCTGACTCAAATGAAGATCCAGATGATGTTTTAAGAATGTTAAATGATTTATAATAAAAAAGCAAAGAGTAATCTTTGCTTTTTATATATCAAAATCTTTTTTTAAAATTTCACAAAATAAAGTGTATCTTTCTTGATATGAAATATATAAATCATATATAACTTTTAATTCTTCTTCACTCTCAGGATTATAATTTTTTATTTTATCTAAACTATTTTCGACAGCATCTATATTTAAACATATTATTCATGCTTCTAATATGGCAAATTCTAAAGATCTATTTTTTTTGGAATACTTTATACTTTTATTTTTTCATAAAACTAATAATTCTTTAGCTATTTTAGAAATAGTTTTTTCATTTATTATTTGTAAATCTATTATTTCATCTCTAAAATTATAATTTAATTTAGCTGGTCTTGACCATAATAGATACTTTAAATTGTTAACAAGTTTTAATTTATTTTCAAAAAATAAATTTGTATTTTCTCTTTGAGTATTATTTATGCCTACTAAAAAATCTCATTTTTCATAAAAAGGAATCTTTTTAATCATATTTAATAATTTTAATATCTAAGAGATAATTTTATTTATTTTTTAAATAAAATCAAGTAAATTTTGTTTTTTTAAAAAGTTATATAAAATCAAGTAAATTTTTTAATTATAGTATTATGAATTACAATTTTTTAAAAGAAAAAAAATATATATATTATTTTATAGTTTTTGATATGATAATTTTTTTAGTATTATATTATTATGTTTATTTTAACGATACTTATTATGAAAATATTGTTTCCAATAATAAAATAACTAATGATAATAAAAATTTATATATAGAAAATATAAATATAGTTTCGTATAGCTGAATTTATCAAGAAAAAGAAGATATACAAACTAAAAGTCTTGAAGAAAAAGCAGTTTTTGAAAGAGAGGCCAATATAGAAGACGATATAGATAATAAAAAAACATCTACTTCAAAAGAAGTTATTAAAAATGAACCATTAAAAATAGAAGATAAAAAACCAAAACAAAATAATGTTTTTGATTTTTTATCAGATAATTCAATACATAAATTTGTTTCAGATAAAGTAAGTTTTAATAGTTTGTCTTATATTCCAGATGATTTAATATCTTTAAAATGAGGTTATTTAATAGATACTAAATGAAATTCTAAAATAAGAGAAATTATGAATAATGATTTACAAAAATTATCTATAGATTTTTATAGTACTTTTTGAGTTAAATTAAAAATAGTTAGCGCTTATAGAAGTTATAGTTATCAAAAATGAATAAAAGATAGATGATGTAGTGATTTATTTTGTGCTAAGGCTTGATTTTCTGAACATCAGACTTGACTTGCTATAGATATATTTGAAACTACTACACAAGAAGAATTTTTATCAAAAAATAATTATAAAAAATATTTTGAATGGATGACTAAAAATGCTTATAAATATGGTTTTCATAATACTTATAGAAGATGAAAAAAGGTTGATTGATATGCAATTGAACCATGGCATTGGAGATATGTGTGATATGATTTAGCAAAAATATTGTATGAAAAAGATATGACTTTTGCAGAATATATAGAAAATTGAAACTAAAAAATAGTTTCAATTTTTTTTAAATCATATTCTATTTGTCAATGTTCTTTTAACTCAAGTATTATAGCAGGAATATTGTATTTGTAGTAAATATAAGTTATCATACTTCAAGGATAAGAATTAGTGTATCTTTCATTTATTTCATAGATTTTTATTTTTTTTGATTTTTGATTTTCATTTTCATAATATGGGTTGAAAATATAATTATTGTTTAAAATTGATTTAACTCTATTTCGTAAATTTACTACCCTATAATCATCTAGCCCATAATCTGGTATAAAAATAATTCATCATTTTGAATGTAAATCAATTATTTCACTAAATTTATATTTTTTTAGAGTTTCATCTATTATTTGACTTTCTTTTTGATCCATACAGTATTCTCATCTTGATAGAGTTATATCTTCTTTTGCATCTATTCGTCTTTTTTTAAATTCTCAGGATTTCCAATCTGGCGTACAAAAGTTTCTGTTTAAATCTATGTTATTACTATTTCATCTTCACTTTAAAAAATAACTTTTTGTATTTATTTCATTTTTTGCTATTTGTAATCAATCAGGATTTATAGTAGGTATTATAAACCATTGTTTTTTATTACTTTTTTCTAGGGAATTAAGTATTTCTAAAGCAGTATTATATGTGCCATATTCATAACCTCAGTGAATATTTGCAAATATTCAAAAAAAACTTTTATTTGGACTTCATCTATAATACGCTGTTATTGGTGTGTTTTTTTGTGTATATCAAAGTATTATTTTTTTTACTTTTTCTTCTTCAATTTCTATTTCTTTTTTTATAGATTCTAGTTTATTAGATATTATTATTTTTAATTCTATTATTTTTTCATTTTCTTCTTTATCTTTTAAATATTTATCAAGTTTTACTAGTAATTGTTCTTTTTGATATATATCATTTTTTGTATTAAGTATTTTATCTATTTTTTCTTCTAGATTTGCAAAAGTTATTATTGGTATAAAAGTTAAAAATGTTATAATTATTTTTTTCATAAAAGTAGTTATTTTAAAATAGAGTATTAAATTTATTATGATAAATTATTTTTATCAATTTCCAATTTTTAAGGATTATCAATAATATATTGTTGAGTTTTTTTGTAATTGTTCATCATTTACTAATAATTGTATCAAAAAATGATTTTTGCCATCAGAAATTAAAATCATTATAATTATTTTTTATTTCTTTTGTATATTATATTTTAAATCATTTTATAATATTTGATAAATTTGGTAGGGAACAAATATTTTCATTCCTATTATTTTTATTTTCATTATTTTTTGTC
Source organism: uncultured Candidatus Peribacteria bacterium (assembly GCA_964538545.1). Lineage (GTDB taxonomy): Bacteria > Patescibacteriota > Gracilibacteria > BD1-5 > UBA6164 > CAZIGU01. The sequence continues at coordinate 12 of CAZIGU010000076.1, read as the reverse complement.
TTAATAATTTTT
>CAZIGU010000075.1:0-4098 GCA_964538545.1 uncultured Candidatus Peribacteria bacterium | reverse complement strand
TTTTTACATAATATTTGATTAACAAATTTCCATCAATATGAAATACAAAAAATAATAAATATCATAAATCAACATCCAAATAATTATTGATTTAGCAATAAAATAGATTTAGAAAATTGATTTAGTGAACTAACAACAAATAAAAATCAACAAAAAATAGAATTATTTAATCTAATAAATGAGAAAATATATAAAAAAATATGATTAAATATATCTTTTGAAACCATAGAAAAGTGATGAAGTGATAGTGAATGAATAATAAAAGATAAAACTAAATTTGATTGAAAAATGCAAGATTTATGAATAATCAAAAATTGAAATTTCATGAAATCAAGATTTCTAGAAATTATTTCTGAAAAAGATAATACTGAAAATAATAGAAAATGATGATTAGATGAGTATAAAGATAAATACAGAAATAATAACAAAAAAAATATTTTAAATAATAACTAATAAAAAGTATAAAAACATAAAATATAAAAAAACAAAAAACACACTATAAATAGTGTGTTTTTTGTTTAGCTTATTTTTGGTGCCTGGAGAGAGACTCGAACTCTCATGGGTTTCCCCGGGGGATTTTGAGTCCCCTGTGTATACCATTTCACCACCCAGGCTTCAAAAAGTGAAAATATTATATACAAAACTTTATTTTTGCAAATTTTTATTATTTTTTTATAATAAATTTATTATTTTTTATAAAAACAAATGAAACAAACAAAAATTATAGCAACTATATGACCTGTTACATACTCTGAAGAAAAAATAATCAAAATGTATAATTCTTGAGTAAATATAATTAGATTCAATTTTTCACATGCTAAAAAAGAAGAAGTAAAAGAAATAACTCAAAGAATATATAAATTAAATAATTCTTGATTGACAAATCTATCTATATTGTTAGATACTAAATGACCTGAAATAAGAACATGAGATTTAAAAGAAAAAATATATTTTGAAGAAAATGAAATATTTGAAATTTTTGTAAAAGAAGAATTAAGAAAAGATAGAAATCTTTTTTGTGATTATCCTTTGTTGATAGAAGATGTAGAAATATGATGAATTATTTCAATTGATTCATGATTATTCAATGTAGAAATAATACAAAAAAATGATTTTAGTATATCTGTAAAATCACTAAACTCTGCACCCATATGATCAAGAAGACATATAAACCTACCTTGAGTAAAACTTAGATTACCATGAATAACTCAAAAAGATAAAGAAGATATATTGTTTGCTTTAGAAAACAATTTTCATTTTATAGCTGCATCTTTTGTAAGAAATTCTTGAAATATAGAAGAAATTAAAAATATTTTAAAAGAAAATAACAATTCAAATATAAAAATAATTTCAAAAATAGAAAACCTAGAATGAGTTGAAAATATGGAAGAAATAGTAGTAAATTCTGACTGAGTAATGGTAGCTAGATGAGATTTATGAATAGAAGTTCCTATAGAAAAAATGAGTATTTATCAAAGAGAAATAATAAAATATTGTAAAAAATATTGAAAAATATCTATAATAGCTACTCACCTACTAGAAACTATGATAGATAATCCTACACCAACTAGAGCTGAAAGTAGTGATGTATTTAACTCTGTTTTATTAAGACCAGATTGTTTAATGTTATCTTGAGAAACAACCATTTGAAAATTCCCTATTTTATCAGTTCAAACAATGACAAAAATCATTATAGAAGCTGAAAAATATCTAAACTATGAATACTTAGATTATATAGATACTTCCCTAACAAAAAGAAACAAAGAAAAAAAAGTACTTTTAAAACATTCTATTTCAGTAGCTGAAGAGTTAGAAGCAAAAGCTATTTTAGTTTTTACAAAAAGATGAATTTTAGCAAGACTTATATCTGCTTTTAAACCTAGTAAAAAAGTTTTAACATTTACAAATAGCAAAGAAACTCTTTATTTTATAAATATATTGTATTGAATATCTCCTTTTTATTTAGATAATTGGAATATTGATAATTATAATGAAAATATCAAATCTGCTATTGAATTATTAAAAAAAGAAAATAAAATCAAATCATGAGATATACTTATAGCTATAAATGATATTCAAAAATGATGAAAAGAATATCCATATATGGAAATAATAGAAATAGATTAAAACTAATATTTTAAATATGTATGTATGTAAAGAATGCTGAAATGAAAGCATAAAATGGACTTGACAATGTAATTTTTGTAAATCTTGGAATTCCCTAACAGAATTTAAAGAATCTAAAAGTAAAAAAAATTCTTTATTTGAAATAAAAAAACAATTAGTAAAAATAACAGATTCAAAAGAAATTGTATCTTGAGATATCATAAAAACATCTTCACAAGAATTAAACAATTTACTTTGATGATGAATAACTTCTTGAAGTATTATACTATTATCATGAGAACCAGGCATTTGAAAATCAACCCTATCTTTACAATTAGCAAACATGATAGATGAAGAAATTATTTATGTATCTTGAGAAGAAAACGAAAATCAAATCACTTCTAGAGCAAAAAGATTATGAATAAAAAATGATAAATTATCTTTATTGTGTGATAACAATTTAGAAAATATACTACAAACTCTACAAACAAATCCTGCAAAAATAGTTATAATAGACTCTATATCTGTGATTTTTTCTGATGAAATAAACTGAAATACTTGATGAATAAGCCAAGTAAAAGAAATTGCAGAGAAAATGGTAAATTTCTGAAAAAACACTCAAACAACTGTTATTATAATATGACATGTAAACAAAGACTGAAACCTAGCTTGACCAAAAACACTAGAACATCTAGTTGATACTGTACTATTTTTTGAGTGAGAAAGATATGAAGATATAAGAGTTCTTAGAAGCTTAAAAAATAGATTTTGATCTACTTGAGAAATTGCAATTTTTAAAATGACACAATCTTGATTAGAAGATCTAACTAATCCATCTTTAGAGTTTATCTCAAAAGAAAATAAAAATGATGCTATATGATCTAGTTTAAGTATTACACTAGAATGATCAAGGTCAATCCTTGTAGAGATAGAAAGCCTAACAACTTATACAAAATTTGGTTACCCAAAAAGAAGTGCCAGATGAATACAAAATTGAAAATTAGATTTAATTATTGCTGTTTTATCAAAATACTCAAAAATAAGTCTTGATAGTTATGATGTTTATGTAAATATTGTAAGATGATTGAAGATAGATGAACCTTGAATAGATCTAAGTATTTGAGCTTCTATAATATCATCAAAATTAAATAAAAATATTTCTAGAGATACTATATTTATATGAGAAATATCTCTAACTTGAAAAATAAAAAATTGTTTTTCAATAGAAAAAAGAATCAAAGAAGCCCAAAAATTATGATTTAAAAATATTATAATACCTGATATAGAAACAAAAGACTCTAATCTAGTAAAAATGTGAACTATACAAAATCTAGTTGAATATATAACAAAAATTTAAAAAAGACTAAAAAATTTTTAGTCTTTTTTAGTATTTATAAATATTTTTCAAGTACTTTATCTAAAACAATAAGCGAATTGTTCATAGCAAAATCTAAGTTTCACATATGTGCATCTTTAGCTTCATTATCAGCTCAATCAGATATAGCTTTTATAACTATCACATCTTGCAATCTATCAAACTCTTTAGCAGTAGAAACAACAGCAAAAGCCTCCATTTCTATTACATCTGCATCATATAAATTTTTTAATTCATTTGCTTTATCTATATTATCTACAAATTGATCTCAAGTTAAACAATATGAATTAAAATTTACATTAAAACTATCTACATCTAAAGAAATATCTATTCCTTCTAAACAAATTTCTTTTTTTATATAATTAAGATGTTCTCAATCAAAAGGCAAATAAACATCATGTTGAGAAATTTTTGTAACTAAAAAAACATCTCAAATATTTGCATAACTAGAAAGTAAACTTCAAGAAATTCACACATTTATAAGTTTCTCAAATTTATAATTCAAAAATAAATAAGTAGTTGCAATACTTGCCTGTATTTTTCATATTCAAGCTAAAACTAAAACTATATCTTCATTTTCATATATAAAAATATGTGTTAATTTATTTGTTTCTTTT
>CAZIGU010000074.1:0-4201 GCA_964538545.1 uncultured Candidatus Peribacteria bacterium | reverse complement strand
TTCAGGGTATTGTTTATTGATTTTTGCGATTTCTTTTTTATATTCTTCATTTTTATTTACTAGATAATCTTCATAGTATCAAATACTATCTACATCATAATTTTTATATCAAAAAATTTTAAAATTTATATTTTTATTTTCTTTTTTTATTTGTTCTTTATGATAATCTATCATTTTTCAAGGATCATTATCATTGTCAAAAACAAAAATATTTTCTATATTTTTATTTAATAAAAATACATTATCAGGATATTTATCTAATCTATATATATTTTTTCATTCTTTAAATCATATTTGATTTTTTAAATAATCATCTATTTTTAAAAAATTATATTTTTTTTCAGTATTATTTTCATCAAGAATTATATAGTTATTTTCATTTTTTAAATTTAGATTTTTATTTTTAATTTGTCATACTATTTTAGATGTTAATTCATTAAAAAATATAGATTTTTTATAAGTCATAATATATAAAACACTTTCAAGAGTTTTACTTGAAGAGTTTAAATTTATAGTTTTATTAAAATTTAAAACTACATTTTTAATTCATAATTCATTTAATATAAAATACATTATTCAAGCTTCTAAACTTGAGATATTTATTATACTTAAAGTAGTTTTATTGTTATTATTTGATAATATTTTTTCAATTATTTCTTCTGATATTTTTGATACATTATCAAATAAAAATTCCCATTTAATATTTTTTAATAAATATGAAATATCATAATATTTTCATATTTCATTTACTTTAATAGTATCTATATTAAAATATTTTTTAAAATCAGGATTTCAGTTGTAATTAAAAATAAATTCAGATTTATCACATATTCATTTATATGATTCAGGAATTATATTTTCATTGTTTTTTAAGAAATCAACAGCATTTTTTTCCACCAAAAATCTGTAATCATTTATTTTATTATTAGTAAGCATATAAAGATAAACTAAGAATTATTGATATAGATATTAAAAGTCATTCTACTATAGAAGCCAAAGATTCATTTTGATCTATTATTATTTCTTTTTTTAGAGGAAGTATTTTTGAAATAACAAAAAGAGTTAATTGAAAAACTATTATTCAAATTATTCAAAAAGCAATTAAAGAAACTATATTTTGCATCAAAATATTTATATGAAATACTCAAGATAAATATATTTTATCTATACTATATCATAAAAAATATATTAAAGAACCTATCATAATAGCTTGTCATAATAATTGACCTTTTATTATTTTTGATAAGGCTTTATTTTGTTCTTGAATTATATGTCTATCAATATTCAATCAAGAAGTTTTAGAAAATACTAAAAAATTCATTATAAATAAACCTGTTCATACTAAGAAATAAGTTATTCATATTCAAAATCAAGCTAAAAAATCCATAAAATTTTTGTTAAAAAATAATTTATTTTATAAGTCAAACAAATAAATCTATTTGTTTTTTTATATTATCTGACATTAAGATCATTTTTTCTTTCATCACATCTTGTTTTATAGCAAAACTTTCAAGATTGGAAGTAAGTTCTATATAATCTTTTTGTCATAAAAGTAAATTTATATTATCTGTATTTGAATTTATATCAAATATATTTTTTATTAAATTAAAATATATATACATTAAACTATCAAGTATTTTTTTGTTTTCAATAGAATTTTTATTTTCTAAATCAAATTTCTTAAGTTCATGATAAGATACTTTTTTTCATTTATTTATATCATTTATATTAAACTTATTATTATAATCTATAAAAAAATCTTCAAAAAATACATTGTAAATAAATTTTATATTATCATTTAAAAAAGATTCAATATTTTCTTTTTCAAATTTATATTCATTCATATAATAATTTATTATCAAAAAAGGGAAATAATTATCATCTTTTATCTTTTTTGATATTTTTACTTCAAAATCAAAATCACTATTTCTATATATGTAGTTTATATATATATCACTTTTATTTTCTTTTTTTTCAATTTCTATTCAAGTATTCAATATATAATCTTCCCACATTTGTTTTAATTTATCAAATTTATTGTTTATTTCATTTTCATCTTGAAAAGGAGTTTTAAAAACCAATATATCACATACAGATGTTTTCATATTTTTATTTTTTATATTATATATTGTCTTTTGCTTCAATCAGTTAAAAATATTTCTATTAAATTTTCATTTAAAAAATTCATATTTTTAATTTCTGTTTTATTATGTAAATCAGTATAAGTTATCACAGCTTGATTTTCATTTACTATAACTATTTCATTATCAAAAGTTTCAAGTAAGAAAAAAGTAAAATCATTATATATACAACTAGTTATAAAATCTTTAAAATATACTAATTCTTTTATTTTATTATTATCTAAAGAAGTTTTTATTCTATTTATTATAAATAATCAATTATCATTTTTTCATATTATAAAATCACTGTCTGTATCTTCAAAAAATCTAGTGAAAGAAAATGTATTCTCTTTTTTTTCTATTTTTCATTCTCTTAATTTTTTATCATTTGAAAATATATGAAAATATCTTCATTTTGTAGTTTTTATAATTATATCTAAATTGTCATTTAGTTCCCAAGTATCAACATATTCTTCATCATTTCAAAAATCTATTCTTTCAGAAATTATATTAAAATTATCTACAAAATGCCAAATATCATAATTTTCAGTACTTCAAGGTATTTCTATCAACATAACTAAATGATTTCAAGTTATTTCATCTTCATAGCTTTTGTATCAATAATAATCTATAAATTTTTTAACTTCTGTATTTTTATCTCATCATAAAAATACAGGATAATAAAAATCATTATCATAACGAACAAAAATATCATGATATCATAATGGAGTAAGTTCATTTTTATCTCAATCAGATTCTATTAAATATTCAAGTTTTCAAAAGTTTGAATACATTTTTATTTGTTCTCAAATTTTACAAACTATATTTATATCATTTCAAGTAGTTATTGCAGCAAAAATATTGTCTGTTTGTAAAGAAAATGTTTCTCAAGAATTTTCATTTACTATATCGGCATATTTTATTTCTTTTCAAAATAAATTTTTAGATTTTTTATAACATAAACTAAATCTATTTCAAGAGTTTTCATATAAATCAATAATAGAATTATCATATATTATTGGCAATATATCTCAAACAATACTTCAATCGGATTTCATTATTCATTCATAGGGTCATATTTTTTTTCAATTTATTTCTATATGTTCCATATTTTTTAATTAAGTTTTAAGTTTTTATATTATATTTTTTATTTTTATTTTTGCAAAAAAATACAAGGTTTTTATTTGAAATTTTATCAAATTTTTAAAAATTAAAAAAAGTAGAATAGTATTTTCTATTCTACTTTTAATGAATATATCATAATTAAAATATTATTTTACTTTTTATTCCATTCATCTTTTTGAGAATCATAGTAAAATATAGGTATAACTAAAAGTGTTAATATAGAGCTTATAAGTAATCACCATATTATTGACCATGCAAGTCAACTCCATACAGGATCTCATATAATTGTTGCAGCTCAAAAAACAGTAGTTAGAGAAGTTAGTATTATAGGAGCAAATCTAGTATATCATGCCTTCAATAAAGCATCTTCTATAGTAAGTCAATTCTTCTTCAATATATTTATATAATCTATAAGTATTATTGCATTACCAACAACTATTCAAGCTAAAGCTATTATTCATATCATAGATGTAGCAGAAAAATATTCATTTTGTAATATATACAATATACTAAATCAAGGAAAAACTCATATAAATCATAATAAAAATGTTACCATTATAACTCAAGCAACCCTAAAAGAATTAAATTGTCATACTAATAAGAAATATATTAAAGCAATACTTATTCACATAGCAATTCATAAATCCCTAAAAGTATCAAGAGTTAATTCCCATTCTCAATCCCATTCAATTATATAATTTTTTCAATCTTTTATTCAAATATATTCTATTTTATAAGGATTCCAAGATTTTATTTTATAATCATCTCATAAAAAATTGTTACTTAAAAATACTCAAAACAATTTTATTACAGGATAAACTAGAGAATTATCTCCCATTTCACCATATATAGTAAATACCTCATTTCTATTTGATGTTCTTATATCTTCATCTAAAAATTCATAATCTATTTTTGCAAAACTTATCAAACTTATTTTTTCTCAATTTTTATTTGTA
>CAZIGU010000073.1:0-4352 GCA_964538545.1 uncultured Candidatus Peribacteria bacterium | reverse complement strand
AATGAAAATATAAAAAACTTTATTCAAATAAATTTTATATAATTTTTAAATAATTTGAAAATAGCTTTCATAAAAATTAAAAAGTTAAAATTTAAAAACGTTATATTTATTATTTAACTTTTTTTAAAAGTCAAAATTTAAAAATATTTTTTGACTTTTAAAACATTTTTTATATACTCTTTACACTTAAAAATATGGTGCTTGTAGTTCAGTTGGTTAGAATGCCAGATTGTGACTCTGGAGGTCGAGGGTTCGAACCCCTTCGAGCACCCCATTTTTTGATTTAAAGATTTTGTAGTGAAAATTTGAAATCATATTTTTACTACTTAATTTTTAAGTTTTGAAATTCTGCCTTTAAGGATTTCGCTATTTTATTTTTTAATTTTGCTTTATTATGAGTAATAAAGATATTAGCTTATTTGAAGAGCTATTCAAAGAATCTCCTGAGATTAAATATCCTCGTGAAGGAGAAGTTGTTAGTTGAACTGTTGTTAAAGTTGAGAAAAAAAACATTTTAGTAAATGTTAATAATCAATTTTCATGACTTGTAATATCAAAAGAAATTGGTAATACAGTTGATTTATCTTCTATAAATTCTTGAGATAATGTAGAAGTTATGGTTTTATGAGATTCAGTTGAAAGATGATTGCTTATTTTATCTTTAAAAAGAGCTAATCAAATCAAATCTCTTACAAATCTTAATAAATATTTCTCATCTGAAGAAATTATTACAGTTAAACCTACTGAAGCTAATAAAGGTTGATTACTTGTTGATATAGATGGTTTAAAATGATTTATACCAGTATCTCAATTAACTCCTTTAAATTATCCTAGAGTTGAATGAGCTGATCCAGCTAAAATTCTTGAACATTTAGACTGACTTGTTTGAAAAGATTTCAAAGTAAAAGTTATAAATGTTGATGAAGCTTGAAAAAAAATAATTTTCTCTGAAAAAGCTGCAATATCAGAAAACAGAGAAAAAGCATTATCTACTTTAAAAGTTGGTGATGTTGTAGAATGAACAGTTTCTTGAATATTGACTTACTGATTATTTATAACTTTTGATTGATTAGAATGATTAGTTCACGTATCAGAAATTGATTGGGGGCATGTTAATAATCCATCAAAATTTGCAAAAGTTGGTCAAAAATTAAAAGTAAAAGTTATTTGATTAGAAGGTGATAAAATATCATTATCTATAAAAAGACTACAAGAAAATCCTTGGGAAGTTCTTGCTAGAAAATATAAAACAGGTGATATTGTTAAAGCTCCTGTGTCTAGAATATCTCAATTTGGTGCATTTATAGAATTAGATTGATGAATACAAGGTCTTATACATTTATCTGAAATTTCTCATTGAGTAGTTAAAGATATAAGAGATTTTATAAAAGTAGGTGAAGAAATAAGTGCTAAAATTATAAATTTTGAACCAAAAGAAAAAAGAATTTGATTATCTTTAAAAGCTATGCAAGAAGCTCCTGAAAGTCAAGAAGCTACTACAGTAGAAACTACTAGTGAAACAAAATAATTATTTTTAATACATAATAATACTTATATTCCTGCCATTTATGGTTATAAGTTTTTAAATTTTAATATTAAGGAATAAAAAATGGAAAAATCAGTTTTAAATTGAATGTTTGATAACTTATTACATATCTGAAACAAAACAAATTTTTGGAATGCAAAAATGAAACCATATATTTATGGATCAGTTAATTGAATACATGTTATAAATTTACTAGAAACTTCTAAAAAATTAGAAGAAGTTAAAGCAGAATTAAAAGAAATATCAGCTTCTTGAAAAAAAATACTTTTTGTTAGTACAAAATTACAATCACAAGATGCATTTAGAAAAATAGCTGAAGAAACAGGACATTTTTATGTAAATGAAAAATGGGTACCAGGTCTTTTAACTAACTTTAAAACTATAAAAAGAAGAATAGCTACTTATCTACAATTATTAAAAGATTCTGAAAATGGAGTTTTTGAAGTTTTAACTAAAAAAGAAAAAGCTACTAGACTTTTAGAACTTGATAAATTAAATAAAGCATATGCTTGATTAAAAGAAATGAAAAGACTTCCAGATGCTATTTTTGTATCTGATTGAGTTTATGAAAAACAAGCTTTAAAAGAAGCCAGAGTTTTAAAAATCAAATCTTTTGCTATATTAAATACAAATTGAGATATAGATGCAGTAGACAATTTCTTATGTGCAAATACAAATTCTGTTAAATCTTTTGATTATATAGCTTCAGAAATAAGAAGTGTATTATGAGTATCTGCAGAAAATAAAAAATGAACTGTAAAAAAAATAGAAGATAAAAAAGTTTCTTGAGAAAAACCAAAAACTACTAGAAAACCTAGAGTTAAAAAAGAAGAAAAAGTTGAAGAAACTAATTCTTAATAATATAATAACATCAGTATTTTATCATAAATGCTGATGTTGTTTATTTGTATAATATATTTTTTATGAAAGATGAGTTTGATATAGATGATTTATCTGATGAATCAAAAATAACAAATAAAGATAGGTTCTATAATATGTTATGATATATTCCTTTTGTTAATATAGCAGTCTTACGACTTGAAAAACAATGAGAAAAAGAAATATCTAAAAAATTTACAAGACAATGAATAACTTTGTTTTTACTTTATATCTGAGTTTTTATACTTTTTGCAATTTTTTTTAGTTGATGAATGCTTGCGTTTATAACGTTGTTGTATTTTTTAACTATATTATTTTTTAGTATAAAAGCATATAATTGAATTTATGTTGAAGTAGGTTTTATTGATAAGTTAGCTGATTTAGCTACTAGTTGAAATGACTGAAAAACACAGATAAAAGATTCTAAAAAAGTATCTGAAAATAAAGATATATTAAATGATGATTTTAAATAATTTATATTTTAACCAAAAAATACTATGGAAATTACAGCTAGTTTAGTAAAAGAACTTAGAGAAAGAACAGGTATCTGAATGATGGAATGTAAAAAAGCATTGACTGCTACTAATTGAAATATAGAATTAGCTATAGAAGAATTAAGAAAAAAATGATTAGCTAAAGCAGCTTCAAAAGCTGATAGAGAAGCTTTAGAATGAGCTATAAAAATAGAAACAGATACTACAAACGCATATATAGTTTCAGTTTCTTGTGAAACAGATTTCTTAGCTAATTCAGATAGATATAAAGATATGTTATCTTCAGTTTTATCTTATTTAAAAAGTGGAAAAACTATAGAAGAAGCTCAAGAAATGGTTAATAAAGAATATTCTTTAGAAATGTGAGAAAATCTTCAAGTTAGAGAATACTCTGTTAAATCATGAGCTTCAGTATGAGTATATGTTCATTCAAATGGTAAATTAGGTGCTGTTGTAGTAGCTAAAAATCCAGTTGATACAGAAAAACTTAAACAAGTTGCTATGCATGTTACTGCTGCAAATCCACAATTTTTAAGCGCTTCAGATATTTCTTCAGAAGTTATTGAAAAAGAAAAATCTATTCAATTAGAAATTATGAAAAATGATCCAAAAATGACTTGAAAACCAGATGATGTTTTACTTAAAATAATAGAAGGTAAAATGAGTAAATTTGCTTCAGAAGTTGCTTTACTTGAACAATCTTTTGTTATGAATCCAGATCAAAGAGTAAAAGATGTTGTTTGAGGTGATAATTTAGAATCATTTTATAGATTTAGCATATAAAAAATAATGAAGACTCTTCTTCATTATAGCTCCGTAGTTCAACGGTTAGAATTCAGGACTCCAAATCCTGCGACCAGGGTTCGATTCCCTGCGGAGCTGCCATTTTTGATTATTATTTAAGGTATCTTTTTTGATATCTTTTTATTTTTTTAAATAATTTTATGAAAAATATAATTTCTCTTATAAAAACAAATTATAAGGCATGATTAACAGTTGCTATGATAAATATTCCATTATCTATTTCTTTAGCTGTTGCTTCTTGAGCTACACCAACTCAATGACTTATTACTTGAATATGGGCTTCTATAATAGCTAGTTTGTTTGCCTCTAGTAATTATAATATATATTGAGTAGCTTGAGCTTTAGCTTCTATATTGTTATGATTTGTACTTAGTTACGAAAATTGAGTTTCTTTACTTCCAATTTTAGCTATAGTTACTTGATTTATAATATTTTTTATATATTTATTTAAAATAGTAAAATATATTACATTGATACCAATAACAGTTCTTCATGGTTTTTTGATATCAGTTTGAATAATAATAGCTTTAACACAACTGGTTCCAGCCTTTTGATTAAATGATCCATCATTAGCTATACCTACTCATAAAGAGATTTATTTAAATATTTATGAGATTTTTAAAAATATT
>CAZIGU010000072.1:655-4679 GCA_964538545.1 uncultured Candidatus Peribacteria bacterium | reverse complement strand
TTTTAGGTTTTTTAACATACAATAAATAGGAGTCAATCAAGTTCATGTAGCTATAAAATTGTAAATATTATTTTTATTTTTTTAAAACAAAATCTCAAAAAATTCAATAATAAAATATATCTTCTTTTTCTTTTATATTTTTTAAAACTTCAGATCATCTTTAATCTTTTAGTATTTTTATATTCAAATACAATATATTATCTTCATATTTTGATATACTATATTGTCTAGAAAAAAATCATTTTTTATCTTTTAATCTCAATGAAATATACTAACCTGGTTTAAAATCTAATTTTTCAAAAAATAATCATAATTCTAAAACTGAATTATTTAAAAATTTCTTAGAAAATATTTGCGCTTTCTTAATTTCTTCTTTTATGTTTTCATCAGATTCAACTTTTATAACATTTACTGGACACATTTGAGAAGCTAAAAAAATTTGTTTTTTATATTTTTCATAATCATTGAAAATAACACTTGATTTTCAAACTACTTTGAAAATACTAGGACATATATTTTCATAATTTTTACAAGAAATACATCATTTTTTTATATAAACTTTATTTATCATAAATTAAAAATTAAAATATAAAAAACAAAAAGCCCTAATTAAAAGACTATTTTAAAGTTTTTAAAAATGTATCAAATTCATAAGCCACTCAACTAGCTCAAGAAACTACATCTGATGGTATATTTATAGCGCTTATTTCTTTTCAAATAACTATTTTTTTAACTTTATTTACAAATTTATATCGACTTCATTCTCAAGATGAAATATCTTCTACAAAAGTCATATCTTTTACAGTTCAATTTTCTACAACCAAAATACCATTAAGTATTTTTCAATCACTGTTTTTTAAAGTAAAAGTTTTAGATACAACTCAAGTAGAATCAGAAGTAGTAGTAGTTATATTTTCATTTAAATTAGTATTTTCTGTAGTAACATTAGTATTAGTTTCTGAAGTGTTAACAGAAGAGTCTGTATTTTCTGTTTGAATATTTTCTTGAGAACAAGAAACAAGCAAAGATGCAGACAATAAAGATATTCAAACTATTTTTTTTATATTTTTAAAAATTATAAAATTAAGTATTTTTACTATATATTTTTTTATTATTTTGTATAATTTTTATTATTTTATTTGCAATTTTTGTTATTTAAATAGTATTAAAATAAATTATAATTTTTTATATTTATGTTAAACACTTATTTTATTTTTTCGAGTCTAGGTTTTTTAGTTTGAATATTTTTTTGAAATATACTATTTGATTTTAAATACATACTATACTTTTTAATTACTATTTCTTTTTTATGATTTATCATATTATTTTTTTTAAAAAAATATCAAAAAGTATTTTTATTTATTATAAGTTTTATATTTTTATGATTAATATATAGTTCAATAAATAACTACGAAATAAAAGAAAAATCAAATTTTTTAACTCCTTTTTATAACAAAGAAATAACTATTATTTGAATAAATAATGACTTATACAAAAAGAAAAACTGACAAAATTCTTATATTTTTTCTATAGAAAGTATAGAAAACAAAAAAATAAAAGATATTAAATTTATTTTAGAAATACCTGCTAACTTCAAAATAAAAGAAAAAGAAAAATTTCTAATAAAAACAAAAATAACTCCATTAAAACAATGAAGTTATAAAAACTTTTTATTATCAAGACAAATCTATTTTACTATAAAAGTAACTTCTGTGTTAAAACTTGAAGATAGAAAACTAAATATTTTTGAAGAAAAAATATATCTATTAAGAGAAAGAATATTAGATAGTATTTCTCAAATACTTCCTCAAAAAGAAGCATGACTTTTATCATGAATACTAATTTGAGAAAGAAATGAGATGGATCAAGAAACACTTAACAATTTCAACAATGCTTGATTAACTCATCTGATAGCTATTTCTTGATTTAATATCACTTTAATAATAGTATTTTTATTATTTTTACTCAAAATATTTCCAATTTTTATAAAAGTTATTTTTATAACATTTTTTATCATATCTTTCACTATTTTAGTTTGAGCAGAAGCTCCTGTTATAAGAGCAAGTATAGTATGAATTATTTGATATTATATACTTGTTTCTTGAAGAAATTCTCATTCTCTTAGTTTACTTATACTAGCTTGAATAATTATGATTTTATATAATCCTTTATATTTGAATTATGATATAAGTTTTCATTTGAGTTTTTTAGCTGTTTTTTGACTTTTATATTTACAAAATTTTTATGAAAAAATATTTTTCTTTTTACCTAAAATGTTAGCTATAAAAGAAAGTTTTGTTTTAACTATGTCAGCTATGACAACCACCTTACCTGTTTTGATAATCAATTTTTGATATATTTGACTATTATCTCCTATAGCAAATATGCTAGTTTGATGAGTTATTCCTTTTGTTATGATTATATGATTTATAAATATTTTAATAAATTCTATTTCAAATTTTTTATGATATTATCTATGATTTTTAACTTATTTTATTTTAAAATATATTTTATTTATTTGAAACTTTATTTGAAATTTAGAAATATTTGTATTAAAAATAGATTTTTGAATATTTTCCCCCTATATATTTATACTATATATACTTTTTTTAACTTTTATAACAATTTACATAAAAACAAAAAATGACTAGATTTTATCTAGTCATTTTAAAATCTCTTCTGGATTTCATTTTTCTTGTGATTCTTTTCTTTTTAATTCTTCTCTATTTTTATTTAATTCTTCTCTATTTTTATCTTGTATCTCTTGATTTTTCAAAATACTTTCTTTAAGTTTTTTAATAAAATCTAAAGAGTCTTTGTTATTTTTATCATTGTTTTCATCCTCTATTTTTTGATTATCTAATCATCTTTTATAAGATTCTGCTGTTCTATTTGAAAATTCTTGAACTATTTCTTTATAACTTTCTATCAATCACTTCATATTTTTTCATTCATTTGCTTTTTTTTGTAAATCTTTTAATTCTTGTTTTTGTTCTTCAGGTAAATTTGATAGATTTTTACCAATAAGTCAGTCTATTTTTGTATTGAAAGCATTTTTAAAATTTTCTTCTTTACTTAAATTATCATCAAATTTTGCTCATAATACGATTTCAGTAAAAGTATTTTTATCTAAATTATCTCATGATAATTCATTTTCAAATTGTTTTTCAAATTTATCTTTATCTGGATTTTCAATTTGTTTTTCTAGATTCATGGATGAAAAATTAAATTATAAATTACTTTTTGCAGTTTAACATACTTTTAAAATAAAATCAAAAAAATGACTAATTTTTAGTCATTTTTTGTTATTTTATAACATTTTCGATTTTTTCAAAAGATTCTGGTGTTTTAATTGTATCAACTTTTTTAGAAGTAGTTATATCTGTTTTTACATCAAGTTTAAAATTCATTTCATCATATTTAACATCCAAAGTCAAATTATCTTTTCTATTATCTCAAGATTTAATTGAAGAAATATATAGATTTCAACTTATAGAACTTCATATATAATCAAGTTTTGAATCAAAATTATTTTTTAATTCATAACTATTTGTACTATATTTTCAAGTAGTTTTTATTTTTAAATCTATTAAATTAGGCATAACTATAGAAGTATCTCAAGAAATATTTCAATTTTCAAAAACTATATTAGAATTAAAATCTTCTCAATAATTAAAAGTAAATTTTCAATTTTCAAAAATATTTTTACTATTTAATTTTCAAACAAAATCTAAATTCAAATTATATTGTTTTCATTCTACTTTTAAGTCAATATTTTCTCATTTTTTATAAACAAATTTTCAAGTAATTCATTCAATTAAAGAATTTATTTCAACTCAATCAACTCAAGAATTAAAATAAACTTTTAAATCTATATTTCAACTTCAAGCTTTTTGTTTTATATTATAAGACAAAAATTTATCTCAAAATAATTCATAATTTATATATAACTCATTTTCCTCTTTAAATTCATTAACCAAAGCTTTATATTCTTCTTCACTACATTTTTCTTTTCTAGATAATT
>CAZIGU010000072.1:0-630 GCA_964538545.1 uncultured Candidatus Peribacteria bacterium | reverse complement strand
AGGAACAACATAATACCTACTTCATTCTTTTTTATCCAAAACCATCATAGGTTTAGAAAATTTTTCCTTTAAATAAAGATAAGTAAATTTTTTCATAATTTCTTCTTCAGTGCTTAACAACACAAATTTTCAATCAATTTTTTTAATAATCTCATCTAGTATTTGATCATAACTAGCAAACATAGGATTATCTTTTAAACCTTCTATTTTTGTATTTTTTATTTTAATATAATTTGAATAATCTTTAGAAATAAATTCCAAAAAAGTGTTAAGTGAAATATCTTGTTTAACTCAAAAATAATCTATATTTACTTTTCGAGAAATATCAGAACTAAAACTACTATCCAAAAAAACTTGATTAGCAATGTAATTATTAAAATCAAAATTTCATTTTACTCATCATCATATACTTCATCACATAGAATAATCAAAAGAAGTAGTTATTTTTCAAGTTTCTTTAAAAGATAATAAATTATATATTTCATTTAACATATCTTGTTGCATAGAAACTATTTTTGAATCTATAGAAGAATTCATATATGTATAACCTCAAAAAGAAACTCAAGTTAAAACAACAATTCAAATAACAACTTTTATTATTGTAGAATTCATAAAAAAATATTTAAAAAA
>CAZIGU010000071.1:0-4689 GCA_964538545.1 uncultured Candidatus Peribacteria bacterium | reverse complement strand
TACTCTTCTATGATGCCAGATCCTGAATTGTTAAATAAATTTATGCTTTATATGATGCCTATAATGATAGCTATAGCTACATTTACTCTTCATGCATGACTTGGTATTTATTTTTTAGTTTGAACTTTATTTATGATAGTTCAACAATTAGTTGTTAATAGATTGATAAAAAAATAATATTTTAAAAATCTATTTAAAAACTTATTTATCTAATCCTATGAAATTGTATAGTTTCATAGGATTAGATTTTTTTAAAAAGTCAATATATTTTCTTTTATAAAAACTGTATTTTTTTTGACAATAATTATTTTTTATAGTAAGATAATAAAGTATTTTAATTTATAAATATTATGTTATGAAAAAAGTTATTTTATTAAGTACTTTATTTGCATTAAGTTTAACAAGTGTATATGCTTGATATCCTGCAGTTGATTGTAATTCAAATTCTAAATTTGGAGAATATAGTTGTAATCAATGTTTTGATTGATGAAATCTTACAAGTGATCCTATATCTTTTATGGAAGATGTTTGGATAAATGACACTACAAATGACAAAATTTTGTATGAAGAAGAACAATCCATGCCTGTTATGAATAATCTAAATTGAGCAGAATTTGCTAAAGAACCTGAGGAAGATTCTAAATTTTGGGAATTTACTTCAGAATTAAAAGCCCTTAAAGATGAAGACCTAGGTTGATATGTTTTAAAACCAGGAACAAATGTAGTTTGGTTAAAATCATCTTTTTGATCAGCATATAAAATGACAAAAGCTCCTACTTCTTGAGAAGAAGCTTGAATGTTAGTTTATGATATATTATCTCACAATATAGTTTGATCATGATCTATAACAGATGAAACTACACCACATAAAGAGTGTGTATTGTTTAAATCAGCACCTTCTGTTGCTCCAACTCCAACTCCTACACCAGAGCCGACTCCAGAACCACAAGAAATGACAAAAGTTCAAACTTGACCAGAACATTTTATATTGTTTGCTATAGCTTTTTTAGTATGATATTTAATAATAAATAGAAGAAAAATATTTTCTAAATAATTAGTAAATATATATTAAATGTTATAACTTAAATAAATTTAGTATAAGCTATATAAGGAAATCACAAAATACTCCCTTCCTTAATAAAAGGGAAGAGAGTATTTTTAAAATAAAAATAAAATATTTTGTAATAAATAAACTATGTCAAATGATAAATTAAATTTTTGAGATTATTCTACAAATTCTCTAGAGTCTGAATCAAACCAAATAGATAAACAAAGCTATCTTGATGATATATTAAAAAGATTTGAAGAAAGTATATCGTCTATAAAGTCTAAAAAAGAATCTTGAGAAGAAATAACAGAAGATGATAAAAGAGTTTTAGAACGAGCTAGATTATTAGCTGAGACTCAAATATGAAATTATATTAGAATCTGAATAAAATTTGAAAAAGAAAGATTAGAATATATTCAAAATACTATAAAAACAGAATTATCTAAACTTAAAAGTGAATATAAAAAAGAAAATACTAAAGAGTCAATTTGATCTACAGATGAATGAAAAAATAGAATACAAATTATAAATTCATTTTCTAAAGAAACTATAAGAAGTCTAGAAAGTATTTTGTCATCTTCAAATAAAGAAACATTATCACAAATAGTTAAAAAAATACAAGATTTATCTCCTAAAAATGAATCTTGAAAAATAGAATATGGTACGTTTAATACTTGAGATTTAAAAGATTATCTAAAAACTATTTGATATAAAGTAGATTGATTTTCTTTTGATTATGAAGAGGCTTCTTGAGTATATCTTATTCTTAGGGATTATTTAAGAAATCAAGAAAGTATTCAAGCATTAGACACTAAAGAACGATTTAAAATGCTTGTGGATTTTGATTGAGATGGTAAATTATGATCTGACTTAAGAGTTTGAGCTTCAGAATTACAATCACTTAATACACTTTTTAATGGTGTTAAAAATCCAGAAACTCAACTTGATAATTTGATAAAAAATCTTTGATTAGGAAATTTTTTTTCAGAGTATAAATGAAAAATGTGAGAAAATTTATTTTCTTCAAGAGAAGATTTTAGAAAAAGATTAGAATCTATGATATCTTCATGATTAACTATTTCAGAACTTACTTCTTCACCAAATAGAATAAAACAAAAATTTGAAAAAAAGTTTGAAAAAGAAAGACAAAACAATGATTTTTTACAAAAATTAGTTTCTGAGCAAATAGAATCATCTGAAAATATAAAAGAACTTATAGATAAACTTCCTTCAGAAGATAGAGAAGAAGTAAAAAAACAAATAAAATTAGCATCTATATGAGTTATATCTTGACGAGCTAACTGAGCTTGAGTATGATTTGATATAAAAGAATTTACAAATGGAATACTTGATAATTTACATTTATGAGTTATTAATTGAGTTTATTGAATAAATTTTAATAAAGAATTATTAAATGCAGAAGTTTATTGATTTAAATCATGATTAAATCTAACAAATTTTTTTATACCTACAGCAACTTTGTCTACAAAAATTTCTTTATGAGAAGTTAAAATAGATTCATTAAATACTAAAAAAATAGATACTTTAGTTTGAGTAAATATATATTGAGCTTTATCTTCAGTATGAAAAATTGTTTGATTATGATTTGAAAAAATAGATGAAAAAACATCTTCTTGAATAGATAAAATGGTAAAATCTATGAGAGAAAATATAAAAATAGTTAAATCTGATATACTTGCTTGATTAACTTTTGAAAATTCTAGTTTTGCTTGAGTTGTTTCAAATGATAAAGATTCAAAAAAAGTATATGATATGATGAAATCTTCTTTCGATACTATAGCTAGATGATCTATTGAACAATCAAAAATGCTTGATAATATGTTAAATTGATATATAACTTCATATGAAAATGAATTGTATAAAAATTCAGAAGGTATAAAATTTACTTGAGCTTGAGTGTGACTTGTTTTTGTAGCATGATTTTTACCAACACCATTTTTAACTATTTCTTGAGAATATATATCTCAAAAAGTAAAAGAGAAAAATGCATCTAAAGAATCTCAAAAAGAAACAACTAAAGAAAAAATATCTTTAGAAAGATGAACTTACAAATGACACAATGTATATGTAATTGATTGAACTTGATTTGATTTTAAATCAACAACTTGACAAGTACAATCAGAAGAAAAAAATGGTAAAACTTATATCTCTTGAGAAATAAATAGTATAGATTTTGATTTACACTTTGAGTCTTGACATAGTGAAAAAACAGTCATCATAAACTGATGACAAATAGAATCAATTAAAATACCTATAACTTCTTCTTTAAAATTAAAAGAAATTACTATAACAACACAAGAGTCTTTAAATGCAAATTCAGAAGCTATAGAAGCTACTAAATTAGTAAGGGGGGAGATATTTAATTTATTAGGTCCTAATAGTTTAAAAAGCTCTGAAACTCCTTGATTAACTAAACTTCAAAAAGCAATTTTTGAATATAATAATAAATGATGAGATTTAAGTATTTTATGGAATAGTTTTAAAAATACTTTTAAAAGTTTTATATGAAATCATAAAAATGATATATCTTCTAGTTTAAATAATTTAACTAATGAAGCTAAAATACTTATTCTTCAATCTATTCCAGCTGCTTTGATGAAAAAAGAAAATCTTAAAATGAAAGATTGAACTGTAGAGATGTCAAAAACTATGATAGATTATAATAATAAAGATAGAAATAGATTTTTTGATGGTATTTTTGAAAAAGATTTTAAGCGATTATTACCACAAATTAAAAAAGCTAGAAGTCAATGGTTAGAAAAAAATTGAGATGTTAAAAGTTATAGCTTTAAAGATATAAATGATTGATCTATAGCTTTATCAGCAACAGCATCTTGAAGTAACTATCAATGAACTATGGTATATGAATGAGCTTATCATGTAGCTGATGCTAAAACTCCTTTTATAGATATTCCTTGAAAATCAAATGAAGTTATAAATAGATTAAGTAAAGATTTCTTAGAAAAATTACAAAAAACTCTATGACTTAATAATATAGAAGATGTTAAAAAATGTTTTAGTGAATCTTGATATGATTGAAAAAAAATTGATTATAAACTTGCATATTGTAAAATGTGAGAGTGTTTAAATGATGCAGTTGTTATAAGAGATATGAAAATAACAAATACTAAAACTCAAGAATCTGTTGATATAAGTTGTTCTATGAGTAGTAGTGTTTTGGTTGCTGAAAATGATGTTGTTAAATTGTGATGGCTTCATGCTGGAGATCCTAAAAAAGAGGAGAAACCTGCAACACAACCAACACAACCAACACAACCAACACAACCAATAGAAACAAATCCTTGATCTTGATGAAATTGAAATATAAATGATTGATGATGACAACAAGTTAGTGAAAATTCTTGAAATATAACAAATAATACTCCTACTAATTGAGGAACAGTAGTAAATGATAATGAATTATGATTGTAAAATATAGTATAATAATACCACATATAAATGAGTGATTTTTACTTAATATCACTCTTGATAGTATATACAATAGATTTAAAAGAGAAGATTTTGAAGTGATAATAGTTGATGATTGAAGTGATAATTTAAGTGATTTAGATTTTGTAAAAAATCATAGTAAAAAGATAATTTTAATCCTTGATTTTAAT
>CAZIGU010000070.1:0-4755 GCA_964538545.1 uncultured Candidatus Peribacteria bacterium | reverse complement strand
CTAATATCACTTTAGTTTTATCCAAATAAAAATAGTTTCATTCTATTAATTTCTTGAAATCTTGTATTCACATTATTATATTTTTTCACATAATTTTTTGATTAATTTCTAAAGTTTTTTGTATTATAAAAAATTTATAGATTTTTGCAAAAAAAATTAAAATACATATTTATCAAATATAGATATTTTTTTATGCTTGTTTTTCATATTTAAAATTCTTTTAAATATTTATAAAATTTATTTTCTGACTTGTTTTGCTCTTTAATATCTTCTTGAGTTTTTTCAAGTGGTTGGGATTTGAGATAAGGGTGGTGATACATATATTTTTTGCAAAAATAATTGACTTATACTAAAAAAAAAGTATATAGACAATAAATAAAATTATTTTATAATTTACTTTATATGAATATTAGCACTTGAAAAATACATGATTATATATGACATAATTTAGTTAATCATGAAAGTATAATTTCTACTTCTTATTGTAAATATACTATGAATCAAGTACATAATTTACAAAAAAATAGTATACAAGATCAAGCCATAAAAAGACATTATGAAGAATGAATAAGTATAGATTGAATAGAATCTCTTGATTTAGATGACGCTATTTGGTGTGAAAAAACTTCTTTTTGATATGCAGTTTTTGTACATATAAGTGATGTAACTGAATTTATACAACCATATTCACCACTAGATTTAGAGGCTCTTACTAGAACTACTTCTATATATAGATCTTCTTGAGTAATAAATATGTTTCCAGAATATTTATCACAAAATATTATGTCTTTAAATGAAGATTGAACTAAGCTTACTCTTACTCTAAAGATAGAACTTGATAATTATTGAGAAATAATAAATTATGATGTTTATGAATCAATTTTTAAAAATCTTAAAAGATATAATTATGAAGATTTTATAGATGATTATATAAATCCATATTCTCAAAATCATAGAGTTCTTCAAACTATGTATGAATTAGCTTCAAAAAGAAGAGCTATTAGAAAAACATCTTGAGCAATTCAGAACTATGATGAATCAGATAGAGATATATATATTTGAGAAAAACAACAAAAACAAATAGATCCTAAAAAAAGTACTCCAAAAATAATTATTGAAGAATTTATGATTTTATCAAATATAGTTGCAGCTACTATATGAGTTAAAAATAAGTATAATACTATTTTTAGAAACCATTATACTCTAGATGAACGAGCTTTGTATAGCAACCGTATGGATTTACACAAATGATTAGCACTTGATAAATATACTCATTTTACCTCACCTATTAGAAGATACGCAGATATTATAGTTCACAGAATTTTAAAAATAGTTCATTTAAGAAAAGAAGAATCTCCATATACTACAAAAGATATTTTAGATATAGCAAATCATATAAATCAGGTAAAAAGTGTTATAAAAATAATATGACAAGATATAGATTTAGAACAGAAATGAGCTATAAAAGTATTAAAAATCAAACAAAGAAAAGAAGATTGAAATATAAATACATCAGATTTTACAAAAGATATAAGAGAAAATGTTTGAAATATGAAAAAAATGCCAAAAATAATAATAGATGAAATAATAAAAGATATACAATTTTGAGATAAATGATCTTGGGCTTGGGCAATATGAGTGTTTTTAGTTTCATGAAATGATGAAATTAAAAAGGCTATTAAGAAAGCTATATTAGAAGATAAAAAATTTAGGATTAAAGCTCTTTTTTCTATACTAAATAATACAAAGATTTTAAATACAGATTTAAATTATATTTTTAGTATTTTAGAAAAAAAAGAAGGAAATACCCTAACTATAGAGACCTATTTTAGATGAGAAATACTTTTTTCAAAAAGTATAAATATATGATATTTTGAAGAAGAAGATGCATGGGGAAGAGTAAGAACAAAAACTATAGAATCTATAATAAATCATTTTTGTTAATAAAAAAATCCACTTTAAAGTGGATTTTTTTATTATTTTCTTAAATTTAGTTTTGCTAAAATTTCTTCATATTTTTCTTGACTTACTTTTTTTAAGTAATTAAGCATTTTTCTTCTTTTAGCAACCATAAGCATAATACCTCTTCTTGAGTGATTATCTTTTTTATGTGTTTCTAAATGAGCTTTTAAGTTTTCAATTCTTGAAGTCAATATAGCTATTTGTACTTCAGGAGATCAAGTATCTCATTTTTGTCTAGCAAAATTTGCTATCAAAGCTTTTTTCTCTTCTCTTTCCATAAGGTAAGTATTTTTAAAAAATAAAATATATATAAACAACCAGAAAATACACCAGAAGTTTATTAAAGTAAAAGTATTATATGTAAAAATATTATAAAGCAAATTTTTTGCAAAAAATAATATATTGTAGTAAAATAAATTTAAATTTAAAAATAAAAATAAAAAATTATGAACAGAAATAATTATTCATGAGCTATAAATATAGATCAAATAAATGATTATATAGATTCAAATAATACTTCATCAGTAAATAAAATACAGGAAGTAAAACAAAGTATAGTAAAAAAAATTTTATCAACTATAAACATAGATTCAAAAGAATTTAAAGAAGCTTTTTCATCTTATTTAAATGATTTAGAGGAAAAAAATTGAAAAAAAAATTTTAAAAAAGATAAAATATTGAAAGAATATAAACTTTTGATAGACTGATTATATAATTCTAATTTAGAATTTGAAGAATCTTATATTTGAAATTTTTCAATTTTAAGAGATTTTTTGTTTAAATATTGAAATACTCATTATTTAGATTTGTTAAATGATTTAAAAAATAAAAAAGTCCCAAAAAGAGAAGAAGAAAATCTTAGTTATTATTTATCAAGAATAAATAATAAAAATAAATATCCAAATTCTCCAAGTAGGGAAGTGTTTTTTGATGAAGATAGTTTTTATATTGAAACAGAAAATTGATTTGATAGTAAAAATGCAAAATGTTTTTATGAACAAGATCAATCTTGAAATAAAAATTATTTTTCTTTAAATGATTTATTGTCTTATATAGATACTTTTTGATGAGAAATTTGACTTCCAATAGTTGATGTAGAAACTATTCCTGAAGATATAAGAAAAACCCATTTTCCATCTATAAATAGAAAAATAAAATATCATATGTATAAATGACTTATAAGAGATCTAAGAGATAAACAAGAAGTTATTATGTATTGATTTACAGATTATGAAAATACTTTTTGACAAGATAATTCTATGAAATCTTGATTTATAGCTGAAAAAATAGTTGAGTTAGAATTTAGGAGATCAGCTCTTGATAGTTGATATGATATAAAAATAGAGAAATGAAGTATATGAGAAGATCAAGAGTTTAAGGTAGATTTATTTATAGTTTTGCAAGATAAAAAAACTTGATTTAGTATAAAAGAAGAAATTCAAATAACTATAAGAGATGATATTTCTTTAAAACAAATACAAATTGATAAAAGAAATAAATATTTAAAAGAAATTTGAGATAATCACACAGAATCAGAATTGGTAAAATTTATGTTAAATAATTTATCTACTAAACTTCAATTTTGGAGATCATTTAACAGACCTATATGAAAAATATCTGAAGTTCTTGATTATGCTGAACAAAAAACTATAACATCAACTTTTGAAAGGTTGTCGAAAAAGATGCAAGATAAAAAAGAAAGAATGGCTTAGATTTTTCTAAGTCATTCTCATATAAACAATCATCAGTTTTTCTTTATTATATCGAGAAAAATTTCATATAATTCTTTGTTTATATTTTTTGATAATTCTTTTAGTCTGTTTATTGCAGTTATGTATTTTAATTCTCAGATATAATAAAAATTTTGTATAATAAAAACTTTGTTATATTTTTTTATTGTTTGATTCAATATACTTATTTCAACTCAAGAGATATTTTCATTTATTAGACTTGTTTCTATGAGTGATAATTCTAGATTTGATATTTTAAAATTTATAGAATCTATTTCTTTTGAAATAGTCATTTTTTGAAGTTTATTAAATATATTATTTTTTCCTCATACTTTTTTAAAAATAAGAGTGTAATTTCATATTTTTATTTTTTTTTCAAAATTTCTAGTTGTTATATAAATATTTTCAGGTATAGAATAATTTTTTAGATGAAATTCAAGTGATTTTTTTCAAGATATATAATATTCATTTCAAACATATTCTTTTATGTATCTTTTTATGAGTCTAAAATAATATTTTTCTATTAAATCAATTTCATTTAATTTTTCATCTTCTTTATCAGGTATAATATAAACTCAATTTTTAATAGTTTTTAATAATCAAATTGATTTTAGTTTATAAACAGTTTTATTTACTAAAACTTTGGTTTCCTCTTTCTGTTCAGGATCTATGAGTTCAAAAATATCAGAATTTAGAATAATTTTTCATCATTTTTTTCACAATTTATTAACAATTTTATCAAAACTTATCATATTAAAATTTTCTTTTTAAATAAATAAAATTAAACTATAATAATTATATATTTTTTACTATAAAAATCAAATATTTTTTACTATAAAAATTTTGTAGTTTTTTTTATAAAAAAATCTTTTGACAAAATATTTTTTTCTATATAATAAGATCACATAAATTGCGAGGGTAACATAAAAGAGTGAGTGTACTAAGGCTTCAACCCTTGGGTGTGCCAGTTCAAACCTGGTCCCTCGCTCCATATTGAATAGACCGTTAACTTTTTTTACCTACTTAGAGTATGTCGTACAGAGTCCTACTGTAAGGAAAAGTA
>CAZIGU010000069.1:0-4892 GCA_964538545.1 uncultured Candidatus Peribacteria bacterium | reverse complement strand
AATATCATTATCTTATCAATCATTTTTTTATAAAATTAGAAAATATAATTGTAAAAATTGGTTGGACTAAATAAGATATAGCTATAACTAATATAAAATCTATTCAAAAAGCTTCTATATATATAAAAGAAAATACTAATCACATAGTTAAAAATCTAACTCATAAATTTAAAAACAAACTTACTTTTATATCATTATTAATTCATTTATTTAATTTAAAAAATACAAAATAAAGAATTAAATATACTATAAAATATGATACAAATAATCATATAAATATTAAAAATAATTTAGTTAATTCTACTGAAAAAATAGGATTTATATCTTTTAAAGTGAAAATATATAAAATTATAAAAAATAGAGCTATTTGGCTTATAATAGATATTTTTGGTATTAAAAAATTAGTTATTTTTTGACTGCTAAACAAAATTATTCTGCTTATCAAAAACGGAATTATAACTAAAACAACTATTATTGCCATAGGATTTATAGAAAAATCTCACATATTACATTTTACTAAAGTTGTTTTTTCTATAGGACAAGCTCATCAATTTGATACATTATCTTTTATATCTTTTCATATATCTGCTATAAGACAATGTTTTTTTTCATTTTTTTCATTTAATTTATTTAAAAAATCTAAATTATTTACATTATTAGAAATTTGATTTTCATTTGTTGTATTTTTTATTTTTTCTCGACTATATGATAAAAAATGATTTAATGGGAAAAATATAATAACAAATAAAATAAGATTAAAAATAAACAACGAAGCTCATATTTTTATATCTCATCAATTTTTATTTATAAGATTAAAAAGCATTCATCATCAAGGCAGTAATCATAAAAACATCATAGCATATGATATAGCTGAATTTCAAAAAAATAAATATCAAACAAAGAAAAATATAGATGGTATTATAATAAATCAAAATATAAAATTTAATAAAACATTTAATCTATATTTTTTATCAAATAATATTTTTAAGTCAGATAATTTAAATTTTAATAGACTTGGCATTACTAAAAATAATCATCATAAGAAACATAACAAAGGATTAAATTCAAATCATCAATAAAAATAATTTATAACAAGTCATATAATAATAGCTAAAAATGCATACATAATTTAAAATTTATAAAAATAATTATTTTTATTATATGTATATAATAAAAATTGCAAGATAATGAAATAAAATATTTTTTCCATTATCTAAGCCATCTTATAAAATACATTACATAAGATATATTATGTAATGTATTTTATGTTTTTATATTTATTCCCCTTTTTATTAAAATATAATTAAAAAATTAAATTTTGATTTTAAATATTTTTAAATAAACTAACTAAACTTTAAATATTTAAAAAAAATCTTTATGAAGTTTTTAATAATAATATTTTTCTTTTTATTTTCTTTTCATATATCTTACTGATATAATTTAAATGATGAAAAAATCATAAAAACATTAGAAAAAAAAATTTATGAAATATCTAAAAAAGATAATTGATTAGAAGAAATTAAAAAATTAAAGGAAAAAATAGAAAATTTAAAATTAAAAAATAAATCTAATATTAAAAATTTAGAATTTTTAGTTAAATTTGATAATATCTTAATGTATCATATAAATAAGGAAAAAGAAAAAGAATTACAAAATTTAAAAGAAAGTTTAAAAGAAAAAAGATATTCTTTTATTTTAGATTTTTTTGATAAACATTGAAAAGAAATATCTAAATATATAGATGAAAAATGTTTTAAAAAATTTGAATTAGTTGACAATATAGCTAAAAAAAATGATTTTCCAACAGAGCTTATATTAGCCACATGGAAAAAAGAAACATGATGTAATATGATAAGCCCAAATAATTGAGATTGATTATTTCAAATAAAGCCTCATTATTATAAACCATGAAAAATTTCTGATAAAGAACTAGAATACCAAATATTAGAATTCATAAAATATTCTCATAATAAATGGATGTATTTTGAAAATAATAAAAAATTAAAAGAAAAATATAATCATAAAAAAATAGACATAAAATATAATTTTTATACTATAAAAGACTTACAAATACATGCTATGTTATATAATTGAATAAGTAAAAAATATACTTTAGAAACTTCTAAATATGCTAATTGAAATATAAACTCAAATATCAAAACAAATACTGATTGAATAATAACATTACTTTTAAAATCAATAAAAAAAGAATTATGAAAATAGACACATATATGTGTCTATTTTCATAAAATTTTTAATTTTTGATTTTCATTATAATTTATTTTTCCATTTTTGATTTTTTTATCTTAAAAATTTTTTAATATAATCATTAAGTTTATCTATTTTTATAAGTATTTGCTCTGTTGTATCTCTAAATCTAAGAGTAACATTTCAAGAATTATAATTTTCTGAGTCAATTGTTACACAAAAAGGTGTTCAAATCTCATCAAATCTAGCATACCTTTTCCCTATTGACCCTACTTCATCATATTCACAAACAAAATCTTCACTTAAGATAGAATACACTTTTTTAGCATCTTCTCAAATTTTTTTAATAACTGGCAAAACTCAAACTTTTATAGGAGCTACTTTTGGATCTAGCTTCAAGTATACTCTTTTATCTTCTCAAGATTCTTCGACAGTATATCGATCTGACAAAACTGTTAAAAATAATCTATTTAATCATACAGATGGCTCTATAACATAAGGAATATATTTTCTATTATTTATAGGATCAAAATAACTCATATCTTGTTTTGATTCTGACATATGAGCTTTTAAGTCAAAATCTGTTCTATCAGCTATACCCCACAATTCTCACCATCAAAAAGGAAATTTATACTCTATATCAGTAGTTGCATTTGAATAATGACTCAATTCATCTGCATCATGATCTCTATATCTGATATTTTCTTCTTTTATAGATAATGTATTAAGTAAAAAATTTAAACAATCTTTTTTCCATTCAGTATGCACTTCTAAATCACGACCTGGTTCACAAAAATATTCTATTTCCATTTGTTCAAACTCTCTTGTTCTAAATATAAAATTTCAAGGAGTTATTTCATTTCTAAAAGCTTTTCATATTTGAGCTACTCAAAAAGGTATTTTTCTTCTTGAAGTTCTAAGTATATTTGAGAAATCAACAAATATTCATTGAGCTGTTTCTGGTCTCATATAAACTGTAGATGAAGAATCATCTGTAACTCATATAGAAGTTTTAAACATTAGATTAAATTTTTTTACTTCTGTCCAATCTCATACTTCTCAATTATTTGGATTTTTTACTTTTTCTCATATCATAACTTCCCCTTGTTTTTTCAAACTCCAAGATTCAGGTATTAGATTTTCTACTTTATATTTTTCATTTAAATATTTTAAAACATCTTCTATTTTTTCACTAAGTTTTTCTATCAAATCTTCAAGTAGTTTATCGGCTCTAAATCTTTCTTTAGTATTTTTATCATCTATTAAAGGATCAGAAAAACCACCAACATGACCTGAAGCAACCCAAACTTTTGGGTTCAATAAAATAGATGAATCAAGCAACATCATATCATCTTTTTTTTGTACAAATTCTTTTATCCAAAGATTTTTTATATTTTCTTTAAGTAAACTTCAATAAGGTCAATAATCCCAACTATTCGCAAGTCAACCATATATTTCACTTCAAGGATAAACAAATCATCTTGTAGTGCATAGATTTACTATATCTTTCATTTCTATTTTTTTTTCCATATTTTTAAATAATTATTAAATATTATCTTTTTTCTTATTTGCAAGTTGACCACATCGAGCATCTATATCATCTCACATTGTGGCTCTTATAGTAGAAGGAACTCAGTATTCATCAAGTATTTTTTGAAATTTTTCTATTATAAATCTAGGAGTTGCTGCATATCAGTCAGAACTAGTTCATTCTCAAGGATTATAAGGTATAAAATTTACATGTGCTAGTTTTCATTTTAATAAAGCTCAAATTCATAGGCTAATTTGATATTATCGTTTACTCAATTTATCATTATATATTCATAAAAAATTCTTTTATTAGTTTTAGCTATATAATTATCAAGAGAATTCATAAGTTTATCTAAATTATAAGTATGATCAACTGGCATGATTGATTTTCTTATTTCATCATTTGGAGCATGTAGAGAAATTGCTAGAGAAGTCTGTGGAAAATCATCTCAAAATTTATCTATTCAAGGAACTATTCAACAAGTTGATACAGTTACTCTCCTATTTGCTAAATTAAGTTTTTTTTGCTCACAAACTATATTTATAGATTTTTTTAGATTATCATAATTTAGAAATGGTTCTCACATTCACATATAGACAACATTTCTAAGTATACTTCCCTCTTTATGCAATAAATGAGATCGATACATTATTTGCTCTACTATTTCTGAAAAATCTAAATTTCTTTTTAATCACAATTTACCAGTTGCACAAAAAGTACAAGCCATAGGACATCAAGCTTGACAAGAAACACACAAAGTATTTCTTCAGGTTAAATGTCTCATTATAACAGCTTCAACTAAATCTCAAGATTTTGTTTCAAAAAGTATTTTTGTAGTTTGACCATTTTTTGAAGTTACTTCAGTATCTACTTTTAAAGAATTATAATAAAAATTATCTTTTAATAATTTTCTAACTTCTTTAGGTATTGTTTGAATTTCATCAAAATCAACAATAAAATTTTTGTATATTGCATTTTCTATTTGAGCATATCTAAAAGATGGAGTTTTATTTTCTTTTAATATCTTTTTTATTTTATCTTCATCGTGTATTGAATACATTGTTTATTTTATTTAAGGAAATACATTATAAATATCTTTTCTTTTTCTGATTCTAAGTAAAATTAAATTATTTTTTTCATTTTTAAATTATAA
>CAZIGU010000068.1:3940-4943 GCA_964538545.1 uncultured Candidatus Peribacteria bacterium | reverse complement strand
TTCAGTAGAAGTAGCATTACCTTCAGTAGAAGTAGCATTACCTTCAGTAGAAGTAGTAGTATCATCATCACCTAATAAACCACCTAATAAACCACCTAAATCATCTTCACCTTCAGTAGAAGTAGTAGAATCAGTAGAAGAAGTAGTATTTTCAACAGCAGTAGCTCAAATAGTTATAACCATAGATCTTTTAGCTGGTTTTGTAGAAACAGTTGTTCTAGTAGACAATATACCAACTTCAACAGCAGCTTCAGTATAAGCTTTTATCCAATCAGCTATACCTTCTTTTTTAGCTATACCTTTAGCTTGCATTATCATTTTAAGAGCTTCAGCCTCAGTAACCATATCATTTGGTCTGAATTTAGGATTAGGAGCTATGAAACCAGCTTTTAAAGCAGATTCAGCATATCTACATCCCCAATCAGATGATTTCATATCAGCAAATTTACCTTTACAAGTATTTTCAAGTTTTACAGAAGATAAATTCATCATAATTTTTAACATTTCTCTTCTTGTTATATTTGCACCCAAATTATATCAAGCAGCAGAGTCAGAAGTTTGGATAACTCCCATTTTAGCTAATTTATTAGCAGCATCTAAAGCAGTATCAGCAGCATTTACTCCAGCAACTGGAGAAACAACTGATAAAACTATTGAAGCAGCAGCAACTGTAGCAACAGATTTTTTAAATAAATTACTCATATATATAATATAAGTTAATAAATAAAATACGGTGATTCTTCACCAATAGCCAATTATTCTTCTTTTTTTGAAGAGATGAAGAACTCTTTTATCTTGTTATATCTAACAAGAAAAGGTTAAAGCCTTAACCTGAAGTTTATATAAACTATCAGGATATAACAATCAATAAAGCATTGATAACTATATTCTAACAATTTATGATAAACTTTAGTTTAAGTTTATTTTTCAGATTATGTTAATATACGTGTTTAAAATACTAGTGCATTATATTTGTATTTTTTTTTTGTCAATATATCTATAT
>CAZIGU010000068.1:0-3914 GCA_964538545.1 uncultured Candidatus Peribacteria bacterium | reverse complement strand
ACATATAGAGAATATAAATATATTATTTAAACTATTTCTACTCAAAAACTTTTATCATCTTTATTTCAATTTATTTATATTTCAACTATTTTTTAATCTATAGGTAATTGAGGTGTGTATTTTTGTTCTATTTGCTCTAGAGCTTCTTTAACAGTTCAATTTACTTTTACTTCTAAGACATAAATAGTATTTTTATTTATTAAAACCATATCTCTTCTTCATTTGATATTTTGTATTTCTCAAAAATATCATAAACTATTTGTTACAAGTCAAAGTCATATAATACTTTTTAACCATCATTCAGGATTTCTTGATATCCACTCATAACTTGTATTATCAAACATTTTGTATACAAACAAATTAAGTCAATTTATTATCTCTTCTGTATTTTTTGTCGTTATTCAAGAATAAAATAAATCTGATATTTCAACTAATGTTGAAAATTCATAATTTGGTTTAAGTAATTCTACAAAAAATCTTCTCATCACTTCTTTTGTTTCATTGTTTGGATATAATAATAGATATCTATTATTATGTGTTTTTTTATAGTTAAGCATCAAGAGTTTAAAAGAAATATTTCTGGATTTATAAATTCTAATCTTTATAATTTCATTGATATCTCATATATTATAAGTTTATTACTTTCTATTTTTTCTATTAGTTCTTCTACATTTATATTTTTAGCTTTTATATAATCAACTATTACACTTGGAATTCAAGTATTACTCCAATAATATTCAAATTTTTTATCAAGCATTACGTTATTTATATTCCATAGATTAAATATAATATCATCTGTTTTACTTCAAAAATTGTATCAATTATACATGATTTTACATTTATCCTTTACCTAATCCAAGGTTATATTGTATTCTATAGATAACTCTTTTAACTCTTCAGAGAAGTTTGATTCTATATTGTCCCAATTGTATCAATTGATATTGTAAGCTACAGGATCAAAAGATATATCTTTTAGATTATTTATACTAGAAAAAATATTCATTTTTAATACTTTTGTTAATCAAGTCAACATAAATAGTCTTATATACTGATCTACATCTTTTACTCATGCATAGAATCATCAGACGAGAAAGAAAATAATATCTATTTATAGGAGTATTTATAAGTTCAAATATACTTTTTGTTTTATCTACATAAAAACCCTTTATTATTTATAAAAGTTTTAAAATCTTTAGTTCGTATTATTATATTTTTTCATATTTATTATGATTATTTTTAAGTTAATTTTGATTATATAAATAACTCCAATTTTTGCAAATTAGAGTTATTTTCAATTATTAACTATTACTTACAGTATCAGCCAAATTCATGATAGGTTGCATTATAGCTATAGCTATAAATCAAACCACTACAGCCATAGTAACTATGATTATAGGTTCTAAAAGTTTGTTTATAACTCATATGGTATTGTCTACTTCTTCATCATAAAAATCTGCAACTTTAAGTATTATTTCGTCTACTTTAGCTGTTTGTTCTCATATTTGTATCATAGAAACCATCATATCTGGAAATAAAGGATCATCTTCTAAAGATTCATATATTTTTAGTCATTGTTTTATATCTTCTCTTAAAAGCAATAATCTTTGTCTATATACTTCATTTCAAACAGCATCTGAAGTAATACGAAGTGACTCAAGTATAGATACTCAAGATTTAAGCATACCTGACAATACTCTAGAAAATTTTGATAAGATTATTTTTTTAGTAATCATTCAAAATATAGGAACATGTAATAAAAATTTATCAAATTTATATTTTCAAGATGGAGTTTCTTTCCATATAGATATAAATATAACTCCTCAAACTGTAGCAATAACTATTAGCCACCAAAAATTTTGAAAAAATCATGATATAGCTATAAGTAATTTAGTAGATGCTGGTAAGTTATCTCGTCACTCAAATATTTCAAGAAGTTTAGGAACTACCATAGTCATCATAACCATAATAACTAATATAACAACTATTATTATCATAGCTGGGTACATAAGAGCTGATTTTAGTTTACCGTTTATAGATGCTATTTTTTCTATTTGTTCAGATAAATCTTTTAAAGATCAATTAAGTTTTCAAGTTTTTTCTCCAGACTCAGCCATTCCTATTTCAGCAGGTGAAAAAGATGATGGATAATCACTCATACATTCTGATAATCATTTTCATTCTCTTAAAGATTTTTGAAAATTTTGTAATATATTTTTTAAAACAGTTCATTGTTTTTCTTGTTTCTCAAGAATTGCTATACCTTTTGTAAGAGTGATTCAAGAGTTGATCATAGTGGACAAAAGTCTAAAAAATAAAACTTTTTCTTTTACTTTTAATCACTGTTTAGACAATAAGTACTGATTTATCTTGTCTATAAGAGGAGTATTGTCTTTTTTTGGATTTGAATTATTTGTAGTATTTTTTTGTTTTTCATTATCCAAAATCAATATATCTGCCATATATTTTTATTAAATTTTAAATTTTTATCAATTTTGAGTTTTAGCTACACTATAAACTTCTTCTAATGATGTAAGTCAATTAAGAGCTTTTATGATGCCATCTTGTTCTAAGGAAATCATACCATCTTTTATAGCTTGTTTATTTATATTAAAAGCACTTTCTCAAGCAAGAACCATAGCTTTTACTCAATCTGATATTTCAAGCACTTCATACAATCAAACTCTTCATTTATATCAAGTATGATCACATTTTTCACATCAACAAGGTTTATAAAATTTAGGTGATTTCAAAATATCTTCTCCTACTCTAGATTTTAATTCATCTTTATTTGTAAGTTTTAAAGCATTTTGAACATCTAACAGAGTATCTTTATCAAATTCTTTTAAAGACACTTCTTGTTTACAACTACACAATCTTCTTATAAGTCTTTGAGCTATAATTGCATTGAAAGAAGCAGGTATTAAAAAAGGTTGTATTCACATTTGTATAACTCTTGTAAGTGTTTCTGCAGCTGAGTTGGTATGTATAGTAGATAAAACTAGATGTCAAGTCAAGCTAGCTTCTATACCTATTTCTACTGTTTCATGATCTCTCATTTCTCATACCATTATAATATCAGGGTCTTGTCTAAGAGCTGTTCTAAGTCATGAAGCAAATGTATATCATATTGCAGGTTTAACTTGAGATTGATTAACTCAGTCTACTTGATTTTCAACAGGATCTTCTAAAGTCATAATATTTACTCAAGGAGTATTTAGTATACTCAAGCAAGCATACAAAGTAGTAGATTTACCTGATCAAGTAGGTCAAGAAGTCATAACTATTCAATTTGGTAGTTTAATAGCTTTATGTATAAGATCTAAATTTCTTCACTCTATTCATAAATCTTCTAATCTAGGAATTTTTTTAGATTTATCTACTATTCTCATAACTATTTTTTCTCAATGCACTGTTGGAAGAGTTGATACTCTAAGATCCATGGGTTTTTCTTCTATAGTTTTAGATATTCTTCAATCTTGAGGTATACGAGATTCATCTATTTTTAAATCTGACATTATTTTAAATCTGGCAACTATTCAAGTATGAAGAAAATTTTGATATTCAAGTATTTCCTTTAATTCTCAATCAACCCTGTATCTAAGTCTAACAAATCTTGATAATGGCTCGATATGTATATCTGATGCTCAAGATAAAACAGCTCAAAGTATTATATAATCACATATTTTAGCTATATCATCTCAAGAGTGAATTATTTCTTTTAAATAATTTAAAACATCGTTTTTTTCCATATTATTTTATATTATTAAGTATTCTTTTTATAGAATCTATATTTATTTTTAAATTATAAGAAGTTTTATAATGAGTTAATAAGTTATCTTTAAATGTTTTTGCATTTTCTCATTTTCCCGTGTGCGCCTGCACCAATTGCCACGTAATCACCGAATTCCCAGTAG
>CAZIGU010000067.1:0-5102 GCA_964538545.1 uncultured Candidatus Peribacteria bacterium | reverse complement strand
CTTAATTTTAAAGAACTCTTTCGAAAGAAAGGGTTCTTTTTTTGTTTGATTTTTATAATTATTTAATATAATGAAATTGTTTAAAAGTTAATTATAAAGTTTATGGAAATAATAAATGGGAAAAAATATTATAACTCAAAAGAATTTAGATCTAAAATATCTGAATCTATACTTAAACATTCTAAAGATTTAGAAAAAGAAATTAAAAAAGAATCACAATTTATTTCTAAAAGAGAAATAGTATATGTATAATGTTTTTTATAACGACGAAGCTTTATTAAGTATAGATAGTTTTGTAGAACATCTAAAAAAGTATTATAAAAATATATATTTTGATACTTGACTTGTAAATGAAGAACAAATTATTTATTGATATATAAATAGTACAGAAAAATTATTTGATGAAATAATTGATACTATAGACTCAACTATATATAAATGATATTTATGAAATATTTTTGAAACAAAAACTAATTTAGAAAAATCAAGATTAGTTATAACTGTGAGAAGTTATACTATAAAAGTTATGATAAACAGAATTGATAAAGATGTGTTTATAGAAGACATTTTGTTTTAAATTATTCACTTAATTTTAAAGAACTCTCTGAAACGAAGGTTCTTTTTTTGTGTTTAAAAATTTGATTTTAAAAATAAAGGTATATAATAAAAGCACATTTTAATTAAAATAACTTTTTGATTATGACAATTATAAATATAACAGACTTCAAAAGAAATATATGAACATATTTTGATGATTTGATTTCTAGAAGAGAGCCTATAATCATACAAAGAAGAAGACATACAGCTCTTATGATATCTCTTGATGATTTGACACAAGAAGAGATAGAAACTATCTCAAATATAAAAAATAGAAAAAATTTTGATGAGTTAAAAGATAAATCTTGGCTTGATACTTTTTCAAAACTTCAATGACAAAAATTAGATAAAGTAATCTTGTGATAATATGACAGACTATAGAATAGAAAATAAATATATTTTGAGTTTTTCACAAAAATTTTGTGATGATTTTTAAATAGAAAAAGATTCTTTTGTAAATGCTGTAAGAAAGTATATAAATGACTTTTATCTTACTTCTAGACCTCAAATGTATAGTGTAAATATGTGAGATTATATTATCAGATTTCATAAAATAGACTTAGAAGAAAATAATAAATCCTCACAAAAATCAAAAAGAGTTATAGTATTTTTTCTTTTAAATACACCAGAATGAATAAATACTATATATCCAGCATTTGCTTTTTCTACACAAGAAGAAAAAATATATAATAAAAAATTAAAAGAAACTACATTTGTAAAATCTCTTAGATTGAAACTAGAAAAATATAATAAAAACAATGAAAATAATATAGAAATTTAAAAATCTAACAAACTAAATATAAATAAGAAAATAATAATTTTAGTAATAAGTATGCTAATAATAATCGTGTGATTAACTTGATACTACTTCAAAGATAATCTACTAAATATAACAAATACTATAGAAACAAATAGTGGTTCTTGAAAAACAGTAAATGAACTTATAACAAAAAATTACTCAGCTAAAGTACATCACCTAAACCTAAGTTTAGAAAGAAAATAAATCTAAATCATTTAAGAGAATCAAATGCTATAACAAATAAATGGAAAATATGTATGGTTGATTATGGAATGAATGTTTGAACTGAAATAAATTGAATAAGACCATCAATAATATTTAAGAACTCAAATTATAAATATTGAGAAGATATTATAGTTATTCCTATGACTTCATATTTAGAAGAACAAGAAAATATAAAATCAGTAGATGAATTTGATATTGAAATCAAAGCTAGTCCTGATAATTGACTTGATAATAATTCACTTTTAAAAATTAGACAATTAAGATGTGTTTCAAAGAAAAGATTAAAACTAAAAAAACATACTTGAAATATAATAATTAGATGAGAACTAGAAAGTAAATATTATGATATAATTGAAGCAAAAGTAAAAATTATGCTATGAATTTAAAATAAAAAAGACTTTAACTCCAAAGGAGAAAGTCTCGATACTTCCGAAGAAGCTACATCTAAGTAAATCTATTATATATCATTTTTCATAAAATCAAAATTTTTTGTATAAAAATTTTATAAAAACACTAAAATACTCTTAAAAATGGATGATTCTAGTGTTTTTGTTATAATATAAAAAATAATTTTTAATAATAATGAATTAATGAAAGAATATAAGTTTTAATAGTTAAATAATATCTAAAAAGACCAACAAAAGATTGTTGGTCTTTTTTTGTGCTCAGAAAAAAATAAATTCATTTATCATATATTAATCAGGAAAATCAAATACTAAGTACTAATAAAAAAATATAAAAGTGTGTTGTCAATATATTTTAGTGAAAATATTAAAAACTAATTAAATGGCTTATATAAGTAAAAAGTAAAGTATTTTAAAAATTTATAAATATAAAAGTCCTTATTTAAAGTCAAAAATCATACAATAATTTTTATTCAAAATTGTTTAAAATATTAGTTTGAGAATTTTTAAAAAAAAGAAAAAATAGTTTATGGCTATTTGAAAAACAAAATAGATAAATTTTACTTCTTAACCTGATTTTTAAACTTTTGTATATTTATTTTGTTTTAATTTTTTTGAATTCTCATCCAATAAGAGCTAAAAGCTCTTTTTTTATATTATAATTTTTTTTATTATGTTTATTAAAAATATTAGTTTTTATATGTGAGTTTCGAATAAAGCGAGACTTGACTTTTTTTTATTATCTTCTTGTTTGCAAAAAAGTATTAGAAGATGAATGCTTGACGATGCTTTATTTTATGCTAGAGAGTTTCTAGAGGCTTGACAGATAAATTATTTATTCAAAAGATTGTTAGTTATTTTAGTTGAAGATATTTGAGTCTCAAATATTTATCTTTGAAAGTATCTTTTGGAAAAAATTAAAGAATTTGAAAGTAAGAGAAATGGAGAAATTAGAAATTCAAATGAATGATTTTGAAATTTAAATATTGTTTTTGAAATATTAAAAAAATATAATATATGTAATAATAATGTTTATATTTGAATGGAGGCTACTTGAAGTTATCATTTTTCTCTTCTTCAATATTTGAATAATTATTCAGAATATAAAAACACTTATGTTATAAATCCATCTAAAATAAAACAATTTAAAAGATGATATAAAAGTAATCCTATCAAAACAGACAAAGATGATAGTATATATGTAGCAAAATATATGCTTTCATATAAACAATATTTCCAAACAGATGAAAATGCTGATAAAAATATAAAATCAGATATTTTTTCAGAAAATAAAACTAGTGTTATTAATAGAAGTGAATATTTAGAAGTTTCAAATCTAAGATTTCTGTATAGACAACTTTATTCAGAAAAAAAGGAATATTCAAAAATGGAGTTATATATTAAATCTAATTTAACAAAAGAAGAAATAATTAAAATGAGTATAGATGATTTTTTCAAAAATGTTATGGATTGAACTTGAAATAAAGAACGGAATAATAAGAATCATAAGATTAAATTAGAAAAACTTCAAAATTTATTTAAAAAATCAATTTGATTAGAGGATGTTAAATGAATTTATCAAAGACAAATGAAATTATTGGTTGATAAATATTATTTTTATGAAAAAAATATTATAAATATAGAACAAATGATTTCTGATGAATTGGATGATAGAGAATTATTTATTCCTGAGATATATGGAGTAACAAAAGTGACATTATGAATTTTTTATTCAGAAATGGGTTCAAATATATTTCATAAAAACCTTAAAGAATTAATTTGATTTATAGGGTGGTATCCCGTAGAAATTTCAAGTTGATGAAAATCTTTAGCAAAAGCAAGACTTCAAACAAAATGAAATTATATGCTTAGAAGAGCTACATATTTAATAATTTATAGCTTACTTTCTCATGTACCAGAAATAAATAAATATAAAGAATATTTGATGAAGAAGAAAAATATAAAAGCAAAACAAGCTATGGTTGAGTCAGGAACTAAAATACTAAGAATGATTTTGTCATTATTTAAAAATAAACAAAACTATAATCCAGCCCTACTTAAATTGAATTTAGAAAGTTAATAAAAAAGACTTTAGAAAAAATCTAAAGTCTTTTTATGGGATTAAAAGAGCAAAAAACTCATAAAATCCCTCCATAGTTAAATAAGAGTAATTTTGTAAATTTAATTAGTTATCTCAATTTTAGAAGTAAGGAAGTTAACACTATCCTGTAAGTAATAACAGAGCTATTACTTCTATTGGTCGAGCTTTAGAAGTAATTCAGGTAAAACTATTTAATATTTTGAGATTATATCTATTTAGCACATTTAAAGGAGAATATTATTAATATAAAAGATTATTTCAATATTTAGAATAAAGAAGTTAATAACTATCTTAAATTCGTAAAATCTAGAACATTTTACAAAAAAACAAGTTAAATCTTTTGTTCCTTATAATTTTTCTTCTTTATTTTTTGAGAGATGTAAAGTTAATAACTTTTATTTCTCGCCATTTTAAAGGAAATTTATCTTAATTACAGAAAATTAAATGAGTATTTATGAACTCGAAATCTTAAATATATAATTTTTTATAATTTGAAAAAGAGATTTTTTCTTTTCTTATATCGATTAAACTAAAAATAGAGATTAAGGAAGTTGAAAACTATCCTGTAAGTAACGACATAGTAAAGATATAGGAAAAACATAATATTTTTTATAAGTACTTTTATACCTACGAAATAAGTATAAGAATAATTTATGAAAAAGCAAATTTTTTATTACACATTATCTGATTTAGATGCCAAAAAGTTCAATTTTCTACTGCAAAAATTGGGTAAGGGGAACTGTGCTTAAAATCATACTATTTGCTTTTTAAAACTGGGAAATAGAGATTATATCTTTAAACCCAGGATCATTAGCTAATGGTTCAACTGTTCCAAAAGTTGGTACATTTGTTATGGCTAAATTAGATTTAACAGCTGGTAGTTCAGATACTACTATTAATAGTGTTGGATTTAAAAGAGATGGTTTAGCTGAAGTTCCTTCTTCAACTAAAGTATGGTTTGAAAAAAATGGTAAAA
>CAZIGU010000066.1:0-5111 GCA_964538545.1 uncultured Candidatus Peribacteria bacterium | reverse complement strand
GAAAGTAAATCATATAATTAAACATATATGAAATAAATGATTATGAAATAGTTTTAAAACTTGAGTACATACTGCTTTGTTAAATGATGTTGATATACTAGTAAATACCGATTGAGATAATCAATATCCTTGAAAATATATACCTGATTTAGTAAAACCTATTTTAGACTGAAAATCTGATTTTGTTATGTGAAACAGACAAACTAGCAAAATAAATCATTTTTCAATATTAAAAAAATTTTTTCAATGGTTATGAAGCGCTATAGTAAGAGCATTATCTTGAACAAATG
Organism: uncultured Candidatus Peribacteria bacterium; assembly: GCA_964538545.1. Lineage (GTDB taxonomy): Bacteria > Patescibacteriota > Gracilibacteria > BD1-5 > UBA6164 > CAZIGU01. The sequence continues at coordinate 4,821 of CAZIGU010000066.1, read as the reverse complement.
TTCCTGATAGTGTATCTGGTTTTAGAGCTTATTCTAGAGAAGCTCTTTTAAAAATAAATGTAACTTCTGACTTTTCTTATGCTGTTGATACTCTTATACAAGCCGGAAGCAAAAAAATCAAAATAGATTATGTAAATATCACTACAAATGCTCCAACTAGACCTTCAAGACTTTTTAAAAACATGTGGCATCATATGTATAAAACTACAAATTTGATGTTGAGAGTATATGCTATGTATAATCCTTTAAGAATTTTTTTAAGTATAGCTTTTGTATTTTTTATTATATGAAGTATTTGAATTATAAGATTTATGTATTTTTATATAGAAAATCCTGTTGATACTTGAAAAATACAATCTCTTATATTAGCTTGAACTGCTTTGACTATTTCTTGTGTATTTTTTGCACTTTGAATAATTTCTGATTTAATAGCTAAAAATAGAAAACTTATAGAAGATGATTTATATCTAACAAAAAAATCATACTATGAAAGAAGATAAGTTAAATATATTACAAAAATCTAGTATACATATAGTAAAAAAATATCAAAAATACCTTTCCCCTGACCATAGTATATTTGCAAAAAGTGTAAATAAACCTCCTTATTGTAGACATTATCCTAGTTGTAGTAATTATATGATAGAATCTATAGAAAAAAAATGATTCTTTAAATGATTTATAAAATGATTTTTTAGAATACTTAGATGTATGCCTTGGTCAAAATGATGATATGACCCTGTAGATAAAAATGATATAAAAAAATAATTTGACTTTGTTTTTTTATTATATAATAATTTTTGCAATATTGCAAAACAAAAAAAGGAAAAAATTATGTCACAAAATAAGATAGATAGAGCTAAACAACTTATTTCAACTTTTGTTCCAGATCATGAATTGGAGTCAATAGATTATTTAAACTATAGTGATCTTAATTACTCTCCTAATCGTGGTTCACAAAAAAAACAAAATTGAGTTATAGAAATGATACTTAAGAGTATTTTTTACTCAAACAAATAGTTGTTGAGAAAAAAAGAGTTAGATTATCAAATTCCTTTAGTTACAACAACTTGCAACTATTGATGAGTTAGATATTAGTTTTTATGTCCTTGTAAATGAAATAGATGTAGCAAATTATATTTACAAAATAATTGAGTATTTGCGAGTAGAAAAACACTTGATTTATGCTATGATGAGCAAAAGAAAAGTAAAAGACTGAGATATTTATGATTTATAATCTGAGAAGCTTTTACAAAGATATTAGCAATAAAACAAACCATGAAATACCCAGTTAGAAATTGAAAATAGACTAAAAAAGCTCAAAGAATTTTAAGATTTCAAAAGAAAATGCCAACTGAAAAAGAAATTGAAAGAATGAGTGATATTTTAGGATGGTAGCTAATATAAACTAATAATTTAGGTTACAAAAATAAAATATTGAATTGATTTGTTATCAATTATAGATATAAAAAAACAAGACTTGATTAAGTTATCAACAACTTTGGAATATTAAGACTTGAAGAACTAAAAAAATAGAATTTGAAACTATTTGAAAGCTCTTAGAAGCTTTTAAATGTAAACCAAATGATTTATTTAAAATAACTAAATAATTATATGCAGTGCAACAAATCCTCTTAGGGGGCAAAATAATCTATTAAATACACTTATAGAAGTTTTAAAACAAGACTTGAGATTTATTTCTAATGAGTGAGATTTACTCAAAAATACTATTAGAGAAAAGACTGAAAATCTTGATGAAAATTTGATTTCTCTTTTACTTGATAATAAAACTTTAAGAGAAAAGTTTTTTATAAAAATCAAAGATGTAATAGTTTTTGATAATAACAAATTTATCAAGTTTATAAATAATAAATAGTTTTTACCTGATAGTTACACAAGTTTCAAAAATAAGATAGGTTTAACAAATGAAATAGGAATAGAACAAATGGATTATATAGAAACTATAAGTGTTGAAAGAATGAAAAAAGTTATAGAATGAGAACAAGGATGAATTAGTAAATGTATGATGGCAAGGATGATGAGAGTTTGTTTATATTGAAATAATGCAAGAAAATGAAAGTTTTATAAAAAAAAATAAAAATGCTAAAAATATTAAAGATTTACAATAAATTTATAATCAAATAAAAAATAGTGAATTTATAAATTATAAAGTGGATATTTGAGAATTCAAATTAGATAATTTAGAAGAAAAAGACTTTGAAGATTTTAAATTATTTTTAATATAAATTTTAGATAAAAATATGCTTTATAAAAATTATAGTGAAAGAAATGATAAAGATAGTTGAGTTAGTGAAATTGATAAAAAGATAAATGAAGGTTTTTATAAGAGTTAGAGTTTAAAAATATTACTTAATAAAATATGGAAAAATTACTAAAAGAACACTTAGATTATATTAAAAGCCTTTGATTTATTGTAAATGATGAAACAAAAGTTATTTGATATTTAAGATGAGTGTGATTTTATAGATTAAAAAGATATTTTAATATATATGAAGATAAAAATATAGATTTTCAAAAAGTTATAGATTATTACTTATTTGATAAAAACTTGAGAATTTTAAATTTAAATATGATTGAAAGTATAGAAATATATATTAAAAACATATTTATTCTTAATTTTTGAAATACTTATTTAGATAAAACATTTATAGTGAAAAAATAATAGAAGTTAAAGGGGTGGTAAAAATTCAAGATAATAGATTAAAATTTATAAATGAAAAAATAGAAGAATTATCTAAAAAAGATTTAGAAGTTAAAAAAATATTAGAAAAATATAATATTTTAAATTCTGAAATATTTATAAATAAACTTACTTTTTGAGAAATAGTTAGGTTTATACAAGATTTAAATAAGGAAAACAAATTAATTATCTCGGAAATAGTTTGAATAAAACTTAAATTATTTGAAAATTGGCTTGATTGTCTAGTTTATTTAAGAAACATTTGTAGTCACTGAGAAAATATAATCAATAAGAAAATGATTAAAACAGTAGAATGAAAAGATATTATAGAATTATTTTGAATAGAAAGTAATAATAGATATATTTCTTATATATATTTCAACAAATTTAAACAATAAATTTGAAATAAGAAATTATCAGAAAGAAGCATTTGTAAGGTTTTCTTATTATTTTAGTGATTATAAAATAAAACATTACCTATTCACTTGCTTTTCAATATGGCAACTTGAAGTGGTAAAACATTTGTAATGACAAGTTTGATTTTAGAACTTTATGAAAAGTGATATAGAAACTTTTTATTCTTTGTAAATTCAACAAATATTATTGAAAAAACAAAAGATAACTTCATAAATATTAATTCTTCAAAATATCTTTTTAATGATAAAATAGTTTTTAATGGAAAACAAATCAAAATAAAAGAAGTAACTAATTTTACTACCTCAATAAGCAATGATATAAATATAAAATTTACTACTATACAAGCAATTAACACTTACTTTTTGTTTTATTAATCAAGATTTCTAAAATAAAAATTACATAATAATTATAACAAGATGTATAAGAGATGTTAATTGGGAATTTTATATACCCCAACTTTACCAAGTAATAAAATAAGTCATTTTTAAAAAGTAATAAATATTAAGTGTGTTTATTTAAGTAGGCTTCTACATTTTATTTATTAATTTTTATTATTATGAACGAGATAAACATTTTTATCAAAGAGATAACTGAGAATTACTTTTTTAAGGGGATAACAAGAAACTTAAACTTGTATTTACCTATGATTACTTTGAGAATTTTATCACAAGAAATGGACTTCAAGAGATTTTTTCAAAGAAAATATACATTAATGGTTTTGATTTCGAAATGGTGAAGATTTCAAAAATAGACTTTAATTCTGAATTTGAAAATACAGATTTTATAAGTAAATTACAAACTAATAGAGAGACTCATATATCAGAAGATTTACTTTATTTATGAAATGATGCATCTAGAAGATGCGGATTTTTCTTTTTCCCTAATTATTACCAGGATTGAGAAATAAAAAATGATTTTGTAAGTATAAAAAGTAAGGAAAAAATTGATTTAACAGATTATGTAAGTTTTAGGGGATTATTCAAGAGTGATTGAGTTATTATAGCCTTGAAGATATAACAAAAAAGAAGTAACTCATTTTGAATTACTTATTTTTTTATTGCTTTGTTTATATAGCGTTATATAAAAAATTTTATATTTGGTTAATGCTTTGGATTTAATGGTGGAGCTAAGGGGATTCGAACCCCTGTCTTAAGAGGTTAACAAATTACATCTACTATCATAGTTTATTTTGATACTTAAAATATTTAAAAACAAACAAAAAAATATTTTAAGAAAATAATCTATTTATACTATTATATACAAGATTATTTTAAAACCGTATAAAATAGACTTGATTTAATAATTTTATAAAACTTCCAAGTAAAATTTCTATAAAATTCTGTAGCAGTCCAACTGGCACTCATCGTCTATGCGAAGTCTACTTTTTACTTTTAACAGTTATTGTATAATTAGGCAATAGCAGCAAAAGAAGGAGCTTTAACTGCATTTTTAAAAGCAGCAAGACCTTTTGCAATTCTTGAGTTTGCATTTATTTGTGTTATTGATTGATTAAAGGAAGGCAATAACATCTCCCTGATAGCATAAGATATCAACATAAATCTCTTAATAGAAACCATAAATAGCCCCATAAATTAAATATACATTTTTATAGTCAAAAATCAACTATTTTTTTAAAAAATAAAGGCTCTTTTTTTTCTACCGTAAGGATTATTTTATATAAATCTTAGCTTCTATAAGCAAAGAAG
>CAZIGU010000065.1:0-5147 GCA_964538545.1 uncultured Candidatus Peribacteria bacterium | reverse complement strand
ATTATATTGTTCTTGATAAAATTAAAAAATCACAAAATGTTTTGACTTATTACCATAAAAAATTAAAAAATAAGGAATATCTATAATACTTCTTATTTTTTAATTTTTTATTTTATCCATCAATCAATTATGTCATTTATAACTGATTGTATCTTTTTTGAATCATGTCTTACAAAATCGTGCTGATTTAATAAATCTCTTTGAATAATTTTATAACTTTTATCTTTAAAATCCTCTAAATTTTTTATTTTTACAGGTTTTTTATTTTCTTCTTTTCCATATTTTAAAACCATTTCATCATTTATATATCAAGAGTTTACAACTATATAATCTATTATTCAAGTTCATAAATATTCTTCTATAACATTAACAAAATCTATAACTTCGAAATTAGTAGTTTCTCAATATTTTGTCATTATATTACAAAAATAAACTACTTTTGCATTTGAATTTGATATAGCTTCACTAACTCAAGAAACAAGTAGATTTGGAATAATTGAAGTATATAAATCTCAAGGTCATATAATAATTATATCAGAATTTGATATAACATTTTTTGCTTGTTCACTTACAGAAACAATAGGTTCTAAAAAAGCTTTTTTTATCTTTATATTACCATCATGAAGAGGAACATCTATATTTGTTTCTCAAATAATTTTTTCTCAATTTTCAAGAATAACTCATAAATCTGATTTTTCCAAAGTTACAGGAACTACTTTTCACTGTACTCTAAACATTTTACATATTTCTATAAGTCATGATTCAAAATTTCAAGTTATATCTGCCATAGCAGTTAAAAGTAAATTTCATACTGTATGACCTGAAACTGAAGATTTTTTATCAAATCTATATTCAAACAATTTTCTAAGCAATATACTTTCACGACTAAGAGCTAAAACAGCCCTTCTAATATCTCAAGGTGGCAATATACCAAACTCATCTCTTAAAACTCAAGTACTTCATCAGCTATCACTCATAGTTACTACTGCTCGAAGATTTAAGTTTTGATTAGTTTTTAATCAAGATAATACATTGAATGTTCAAGTTCAACCTCAAATAGTTGTTATATTTATTTTTTCTTGCATTATTTAATTATTATTTTACTAAAACAGCTTTTATTCTTCTTACTCAAGAACTTGAAGCTTCTTCTTTTTGTATTTTAAATACTCACATTGAAGATGTATTTTCTACATGTGGACCTCAACATAGCTCTTGAGAATATATTTTGTTATTTTCTCATAAAAAACTATATACTTTTAAAATATCTGGGTATTTCTCCCAAAAACTTCATTCTACTCATTTTTCTTTTGCTTCTTGTTTTCACATATTTTCAAGTATAACTTTACATTTTTGAGAGATAGCTTCATTTACATAATCTTCAACTTTTTGTAATTCTTCAGAAGTAAGTTTTGAATGATGAGTAAAATCAAATCTAAGTCTTTCTGGTGTAATATTTGATCAAGCTTGATGAACATGATCTCATAAAACTTGCCTAAGTCAAGCTAACATCAAATGAGTTGCAGAGTGTAAAGCTGTAGTTGCTTCACTATTATCTGCAAGTCATCATTTAAATTTTGTTTCTGCTCAAGCTCTTGATTTATTTTGATGATCTTCAAAAGCTTTATTAAATCACTCAACATCTACTTTTAATCATTTTTCTAAAGCAAGTTCTAACGTCATTTCTATAGGAAATCAATAAGTATCATAAAGCCTAAAAGCCTTATCTCAAGAAATAGTTTCTATTTTTTGACCTGTTTTTTCAAAAGCTATTTGAAATCAATTTAATAATTTATCAAATTCTTTTAATCATTTTTCTAGAGTTTCACTAAATTGTTTTTCTTCTTTTTGTAAAGATGATATAATCTCTACTTGATTTATTTTTACACTTTCATAAATATCTTGAAATTTTGAAATAACTTTTGATATAATAGAAGTTAAAAAAGGTCAATTTTGTCATAATTTATATCATTCTCTAACTCGTCTTCTTATAAGTCTTCTAAGTATATATCATTGATCTACATTTGATGACTTAACTCAATCTGATAACATCATAGTAGCAGTTCTTGAATGATCTGCTATTATTCTAATAGATTTTTTATTCTCTTGATTATACTCTACTCATAAAGTATTTTTTATTTCTTCTATAATATCTAAAAAAACATCTGTTTCATATACAGAATCTGATCAATTTAAAGTACGAGTAATTCTCTCAAGACCCATACCTGTATCTACATTTTGCATAGTAGCTTTTTCAAATTTTCAGTCATTATTTTTTATGTATTCCATAAATACATTGTTCCATATTTCCATCCAATTTTTTGAATCATTTCATACTGTACTTCATTCAGCAGGAAACTCAGTTTCTCAAACCCAATAAAATATTTCTGTATCTGGTCAACAAGGTCAAGTAAGTCATGCTGGCCCCCACCAATTATCTTCTTTTGTTAAATATGAAATATTTGTAACTCATAAACTTCTCCAAATTTCAGCACTTTCTTCATCTTTTGGAGCATTTTCATCTCAAGCAAAAACAGTTACTGCTATTTTTTTTGGATCAATTCAAAGCCATTTTGGATCAGTTAAAAATTCATAACTCCAAATTATTGATTCTTTTTTAAAATAATCTCATAAAGACCAATTACCTAACATTTCAAAAAATGTAAGATGAGTATTATCTCAAACATCATCTATATCTCAAGTTCTTATACATTTTTGATAATTAGCAAGTCTTTTACCTAAAGGATGTTTTTCTCATAATAAATATGGAACAAGTGGTTGCATACCTGCTGTATTAAACAAAACAGTAGGATCATTTTCTGGTACTACTGAAGCTGAAGGAATAATTTGATGATTTTTTGATATAAAAAATTCTAAAAATTTTTGTCTTATTTCATTACTTGTTATATTTGTCATATATTATTTTATTAAATTATATTTTAATTATTTTATTATAAACTATCTATTCATCAATATAAATCTAAAACTTCTATAAATCAATGATTTTTCATAAATTCTTTTAAATAATGAGTTCTATTTCAATGCCAACAATAGATTAAATATTTTTTTGTTTTATCTAGTTTAATTATTTCTTGAGGAAAAGAAGGTTGATAAAAATCCAGTCTCATATCTGTTCAAGGAATATCTCAATACATTTGCACTTCTTGCAAGGTTCTTATATCTATTGTTATATATTCTTTTGAATTTATTTTATTCAAAAATTCATCTTTTTCTATAGATCTAAAATTATCCATTTTTATTAAATTATTATTAAACTATTTCTCATTGCAAAACCCATTTATTTAAATTTGTTATTTTAACTTTTACTATATCTCATATTTTATATTTTTCATCATAAGGAAAAAATACTTCTTTAAAATTTCTTGTTCTTCAACTAAATAAATTATCTCTAAAATTTGATATTAAAACTTCAAAAGTATGTCATATCATTTTTTCTCATCTTTTTTTAACATTTTCTTCTAAAACAGTATTCAATCTATGCCATCTGTCAGTTTTTATTTCATTTAAAACATCATCAGTATATATTTTGGCTGCAATAGTTCATGGTCTAACACTATATCTTGCTATATAAACAAAATCTATTTCTAAATCTTTTATAATATTTAAAGTATCTTGAAACATTTCTTCTGTTTCTCAAGAGTATCAAACTATTATATCAGTAGAGATAGAAAAAAATGAATCTTTTTCTCTTAAATATCTAACCATTTTTGCAAAATCTTGACTTAAATGTTTTCTATTCATTCTTTTTAACATTTCATCATTTCAAGATTGCAAAGCAAAATGAAGATAATTACAAGTTTTTTCTAAATCAAAATGTGAATCAAGTATATCTTGAGTCATATCATGAGGATTTGATGAAGTAAATCTGATTCTGTCTATTCAAGGTATTTTATTTATTTCTTCAAGTAAATCTCTAAAAGGAGATACCCCTAATCATTCTTCCCATTTTGATTTTTCTATATTCCAAAATTTTTTATCTATAAATTGTTTTCAATAACTATTTACATTTTGTCATACTAGAGAAATCTCTTTTATTCATTTTGAAGCAAGCTCTTTTATTTCGTTTAATATCTCACTTTTATCTCTACTTATTTCTTTTCATCTAGTATATGGAACTATACAAAAAGTACAATAATTATCACATCAAGTTTGAATTATAACAGATGCTTGATAATAATTTTCTCTAAGTTGAGATTGTTTTAAATAGTCATCAAATTTATCATCATTTCATATTTTTTCTCAATATATTTGAGTAAGTATAAAAGGCAAATGCTTAATTTCTTCTATTCTTAAAGTAAAATCAAGATTTGGTATGCGAGGAAATAATTTATCATCATTATTAAAAATAGATTTTTCATCTTTTAAATATTCTATTTTTTTTGCTGTAGTTCTTTTTATATCATCTTGTAAATAATTTTTATTCATTCAAGTTTTTCTAACCATACAACCTGTTATTCAAGTTATTATAGGATTTTGTCACAGAAATATTCTAGTTTTATTTTCTATTTTTATTTCTCTAGCCATTCAAAAAACTCTATCTTCTCATTTTTGTCTAACACTACAAGTATTAAAAATAACTAGATCTGCTTTTTTGAAATCATTTACTTTTATAAATCAAGATTGTAATAATATCATATTTATTTTTTGAGAATCAGCTTGATTCATCTCACATCAAAATGTCTGTATATAATAAGTTTTTTTCATTTAATATTTATTAAAAATAATTTTGACAGTATTATATACAAAAAAAAACCTTAGCAAATTTTTTTGCTAAGGTTAAAAACATTTTTTTATTTTTATTATCTTCAGTACATAGACACAAAAAATTAAAAAATAAATACTAGACACGGAAATATCTAAGCAAATATATTAAACCATAAAATTATATATTTGTCAACTTTTTGTATTTATTTTTATAAATTATCTAAAAGTAATTCACTAAAAACTAGTATAGAAAACAATAGTAGTATAGATGTTATATTAAAAACTCAAATTATATATAAAATAGTTAAACCTATAAAAAAACAACTAATTAAAAATCCTTGTCTTGAACTATTAAAAACATGGTGTATAGCAACATCTCATCTGTAATATATTTTTTTTAAAAAATATATTACAATCGAAAAAAA
>CAZIGU010000064.1:0-5665 GCA_964538545.1 uncultured Candidatus Peribacteria bacterium | reverse complement strand
ATAGAATTCATTTTTATTAATTAGAAAATATTAATATTTTATCTAATTGTATTATATTATTTTAATTAAAGCAACTAATTTGCTATTATTTTATTTATATCATTATAAGCTATAAATATACTTAAAACTATAAGAACTATAAAAAACAACATATGAATAATATTTTCTATATTTTCTTTTATAAGTTTCTTAGAAAATATCTTTTCAATAAAGCTATTTATAACTACTATTACAAATCTTCATCAATCCAAAGCTGGTATAGGAAGTAAATTGAATACTCATAAATTTATACTTATTACAGCTCATAGTATAAGTAAAAAAACTATTCAATTTCATATAGAACTAGTTATAAGATCTGTTATTCATATAGGTCACGATAGAGAATTTATAGCTTCTTGTCTTTCTTTTTCATCTATTGGATTAAATATTTTTTGTATTAGTATTCAAAGTGCTTTAAAAGTAAGTTTTATTTGTCAATAAGTTTCTAAAAATCAATATTTTATAGATTCAAATAGAGTAAAATTATATTTAAAATCTTTTTTTACTTCTATATTTGGTCATATGTAAACTCATATTTTTCAATCTTTATTTGGAGTTAAATTTATTTTTATATCTTTAGTAATACATTTTTTACCTTCACAGTTTTCTCTTTTTATATCAAGAGTTATTTGTTTATTTTTATTTTCTGTAATTATTTTTGCTACTTCAGTATAATTGTTTACATTTATATTGTTTATTTTGTATAAAATATCATTTTCTTTTATTCATGCTTTATCTGCTATACTTCAAGTTAAACTTGCAAGTAAAACTCAAGGTTTTTCTAGTATTATTTTTAGATTATAATTATTTTCTATTTTGTTATTTATTCAAATAGGGCTTACTCATATAAAAAATAATATAGTAAATATAAAAAATGCCAACAAAAAATTCATAAACACTCAAGCTAAAAGTATGATAGAAACTTGCCAAGCTTTTTTGTTTGATAAACTATCTTCTCAGTCATTTTCATTTAATTTAACAAATCATCATAAAGGTAGATAATTTAGAGTATATTTAGTTCATTTTTTATCTGTGTATATTTCTTTTGCTTTAGGTGGGATTCAAAGTCAAAATTCTTCAACTCTTACTTTAAATATTCTAGCTCGTTTAAAATGTCAATATTCATGCAATAAAACTATAGTAGAAAAAATTATTATAGAAGTTATTATTCATAAAAGTATCATCATATTTTTATCTTTTATATAATATATTTTAATATTTTAAATATATATAAAAATATAGTTTTTACAAAAATAAATTTTGATTTTTTAAAAAACTATATATACTCTGTTTTGAAATGTTATTATTGTATATAATTTCTCCTTTCAAAAAATAAAAATTCGTATATTTCAATATTTTATGATATTTAAAAATTATTTAGATTTTTTCTAAGTAATATTATTTTGTTATTTTTATAATATCAAATTTTTCAATAAATTTAGATGATTTTTATATGTTATAGAATTTTTTATAATATTTTATTTTTTAATAATTTTAATTTTATGGATAAAGATTTTTTGCAAGAATTAGATAATGAAATAGATTCTGTTATGAATTGACCTGTCTTATCTGAAAAAAAAGAAAAAACAACAAAAACATATACTACTGATAATTCTTCTTTAGAAGATGAAAATAATACATTTTTATCTCTAAAAGATACTATGATGAACAATTTTCCACAAGTAAAATTTTATCTACCTACTTTAAGAGATAATTATACAAGAGTTATTCCTGTTTGATGAAATAATGAAACTTGATCTAAAAATATGGATTTATTTCAATATTGAGAAGATCTATTATTAGTTGATTGTGGTATACAGTTTGCAGAACCAGATATGTTATGAGCTACTTGTAGTATTCCAGATATTTCTTTTTTAATTCCTTATAAAAAGAAAATAGTAGGCCTTATTATAACTCATGCTCATTTAGATCATATTTGATCTTTAAAGTATGTTTTACCAGCACTTGATTTTCCTGTTATATATTGAACTAAACTTACAGTTGGTATTATCAAAAAATGACTTGAAGAAAATAAGATGTTAGATAAACAAAGATTTGTTGAGGTTTCTACAGATAGAGTTGAAAAAGTTAAAATTTGAGATCATTTTAGTTGTGAATTTTTTAGAGTAAATCACTCTATACCAGATTGTGCTTGAGTATATATAACTACTCCAGGATGATTTAAAGCAGTTCATACTTGAGATTTTAAATTGGATTTTGCTCCAGAAATAGATAAACCAGCAGATTTATCAAGAATATGAGGTTATTGAAAAGAATGAGTTACTCTTTTGTTATCAGATTCTACTTGATCTACTAAAAAATGATTTTCTATTTCAGAAAAAGAAATATGAGATACTTTAGAAAAAATAATAGCTCATCATACAAAATGAAGACTTATAATAGCTATGTTTTCTTCTTGGATTTCTAGAGTTCAACAAATCATAAAAGCATGTGAAAAATATGATAAAACCGTTTTTTTGAGTTGAAGAAGTATTTCTGAAAATGTAGAAATATCAAAAGAATTATGATACTTACATGCTAAACCAGGTACTATCAAAAAAATGTCACCAAAAACTACTTCTTGAATACCAGCTGAGAAACAAGTAATTATAACTACTTGAAGTCAATGAGAAGAGTTCTCTGCATTATCAAGAATGGCAGAATGAAAACATCCAAGTATTGAAATAATAGCTTGAGATACTATTATTTTTTCTTCTTCTGTTGTTCCCTGAAATGAAAGAAGTGTTTATGCTGTTATAAATAAACTTATTAAATTATGAGCAAATGTTATAACAAAAGATGATAGAGAAGTACATACTTGATGACATGCTTTTCAAGAAGAACAAAAAATAATGTTAAATTTAGTTAGACCAAAATATTTTATGCCTGTTTATGGTGATTTATATTTTAGAAATGCTCACAAAAATACAGCTATTTCTATAGGTATGAAGGAAGAAGATATTTTGCTTTTAGATAACTGAAATATTGTAGATTTTTGACCAGATGGGAAAGTATTTAAATCTAGAATAAAAGTACCTATTCAAGATATACTTATAGACTGACATGGTATCTGAACTACTACAAGTCATGTTATACAAGCTAGAGAAAAAATGATGAATTCTTGAGTGGTTACTATAATATTTAAAATAGATTCTAAATCAAAAGCTATTATATCTCCTATTAAATTAGAGAGTAGATGACTTGTTTATTTAGAAGAAGTTAGAATAATACATAAAATAATAATTAAAAAAGCTAGAAGTATATATGAAAATACTATAAAAGATGTTCCAGAAATAGAGGAAAAAGACTTATTAAAAATTATAAAAACTGATTTAGAATCATATTTACTTCAAAAAATAGATAGAGAGCCTATGATTATTCCTATGATTATAGAAGTATAGTTTTTTAAAAATCAAAACAATTTTGTTTTGATTTTTTTAATTTATTATTTATACTAAACACATATTATTTTATAAAATTTTAAAAAATGAAAGTATTGTTAAAAATATCTTGAGAAGCTTTACAGTGAGATAGAGAATATGGTATTGATCCAAAATTTTTACAGAAATTAGCAATAGATATAAAAGAAATATATGATAAATGAGTATGAATTGCAATAGTTTTAGGCTGAGGTAATATATTTAGATGAATGGCTTGAGCTTCTGCTTGAATGGATAGATCAGCTCGAGATTATATGGGTATGTTGGCAACAGTAATGAATTGAATAGCTATGCAAGATGCACTTGAACAATCAGGTATACAAACTCGTCTTATGAGTGCTTTAGATATTCCTGAAGTTTGAGAAAAATATATAAAAAGAAGACGACAAAGACATATAGAAAAATGAAGAGTTGTTATATGTGTAGCTTGAACTTGAAATCCATTTTTTACAACTGATACAGCTTGAGTTTTGAGAGCTTTAGAACTTGATTGTGATATGATGATAAAAGCTACAAAAGTAGATTGAATATATGATAAAGATCCGAATAAATTTAGTGATGCAGTTTTACTAAAAAAAATAACTTATGAAGATGCTTTAAAAGAAAATTTAAAAGTTATGGATCAAACTTGATTTGCTCTAGCTAGAGAATGAAATCTAAAAATAAAAATACTTAATTTATATAAAAAATGAGCTATACTAAGAGCTATTTTATGAGAAGACGAATGAAGTGAAGTAAGTTAAAATTATTTAGTCAAAAGCTTTTGACTAAATAATTTTTTTTTATATACTATTGCAGTTATTTAAAAATGTCTAAAAAGGCAATGATATTTTTAAAATTAAATTTGAATTAATTTTTAATTATAATAAATATGTTAGGTAAATTAAAGAAAAGAAAAAGACTTAGAGTTCACTGATTTTTATCTAGAAGTTCTACAGTTTGAGGTAGAAAAGTACTTAGAGATAGAAGAAGAAAATGAAGACATGAATTAACAGTTTCTTATCCAAAAAGATTTCAATTAGTTGATGGTAAAGCTAAAATGCATATTATAGCTTGAGGAACTGCTAGAAAAACTTGTTTTGATGGTAAAGGTAATTATATAGCTAGAAAAAAATAATTTATGATAAAAAAAATCTATAGATTAAAAGAGTCTGAAGTAAAAAAGGTTTTAAGATTTTCAAAACCTTTTTTTTCTTATAATATTGTTTTAAATACTTGCAATAATAAACTTTCTCATAATAGATTTGCAATAATAATATCTTCTAAGTCAGTTGAAAATGCTTGTCACAGAGTTTTTTTTAGAAGACTTTTTTTTGATACTTGCTCTAAATATATATATTGAGATAGTTTTAAAGATTATGTATTTGTAGTAAAAAAACAAATAAAACTTGATAAAAAAGATATAAGCAGTATAAATAGCTTCAAAAAAGACTTACTTTTTTTGATTTCTAAGAATTTTTAATTTTTAATTATAAAATATGAATTTTAAAATAATAGATTTTATACTTATTTTTTTAATAGTTTTTTTGGTATTAAGTATCTTTACTTCACCTGAAAAAGAAGAAAAAAAAATAACAAATACTATTAAAATATTAACTCAAGAATCATATACTATACCTATGTGATTAAAAGTGGATATTCAAAATGATACTACAAAAGATTTTGTTTTTAATACTTGTAAAGATTTAAAAATAAAATTAGAGTGATCAGTTTCTCCTATGTCTTTCAGTAATTGTAAAGATGTGGTTATAAAAGCATGAGTAACTAATCATATAGATTATACTTCTTATTATAATGATTTTAAGGAGCCTTGAAAATACAGCATAGTGTTAAAAAAATGAGATTTTGAAACAATTTCACAATTTAATTTAGAAGTAAAATGATTTTTTAATAAATTTTTTACATACTTTTTCTATGCACCTATATATAATTTGATGGTATGACTTCTTCAAATAGCTCAATATTCTCTTTGATGGAGTATAGTTCTGATAACTATTATACTTAGATTAGTTCTTTTATGGCCTCAACATAAAATGATGGTTTCTCAAAGAAAAATGCAACTTATTCAACCAAAAATAAAAGAAATTCAAGAAAAATATAAATGAAATAATCAAATGTTATGAATGGAGCTTATGAAACTTTATAAAGAAGAAAAAGTAAATCCTATGTGATCTTGTTGAATGCTT
>CAZIGU010000063.1:5467-5762 GCA_964538545.1 uncultured Candidatus Peribacteria bacterium | reverse complement strand
AAGAACTTTTTACATTTTCTTCAGTTCAAGAAATAACTTGTATAACATACCATTGTCAATTTTTTTCCATATTTGTTTTATTATTTAACTAAATCTTTAAGTGCAAAAATAGCATTTGAAAATAAACTACCTACTATAAATAAATATATTCAAAATAGTATTAAAATAGTTAAAACAACTATAAAAAATTTCTTAGTTTCTTCTTTTGTAGGCCAAACTACATGTTTTAATTCTCTAAAAGAGTCTTTAATAAAAGTTATCATAAAACAAAAATTATATAATATCAATGAAATAA
>CAZIGU010000063.1:0-5457 GCA_964538545.1 uncultured Candidatus Peribacteria bacterium | reverse complement strand
TGTAACATTTGTCAAAAAGATTATATAAAAATAGTTAATTTAGTCAAAAAAAAATTAAAAATCTTCATTAATATTTCTTTCTATTTCTATAAATTTTTGATTGTTTTTTTCAAACATAAGTTCTATATCTCAAACTGGTCAATTTCTGTTTTTTCTAACAGTTACATCTGTAACTCATTTTTTTTCTGTAAAAGGATCATAATACTCTTCCCTATATAACATCATAACTATATCTGCATCTTGTTCAATAGAACCTGATTCTCTAAGGTCTGAAAGTATAGGTTTTTTGTCAAGCCTACTTTCAACAGCACGAGATAATTGACTAAGTGCTATTATTGGCACATTTAACTCACGAGCTAGTGATTTGATTCATCTTGATATTTCGCTTATTTCTTGAACTCTATTTAATGAGTTTCAATTACTCATAAGTTGTAAATAATCTATAACTATTAAATCAAGTCATGCTTCCATTTTTAATCTCCTTGATTTTGACTTGATATCAAGCAAATTTCATCAAGCAGAATCATCTATATAAATATTTGATTTTGATAATTTTTCCATGGCAAATCAAAGTTTTGAAAAATCTTCATCTGATAATTCTCATTTTGCTAATTTCCAAGAATTGACTCATATAGTAGAAGCTATCATACGGTCTGTAAGCTGTTCTTTACTCATTTCTAGAGAAAAAATAGCTACATTTTTTCATGCAAATCATATATTTTGAGCTAAATTAAGAGAAAAAGCTGTTTTTCACATACTCGGTCTAGCAGCTAAAATAACCATATCTCATCATTTAAATCATCAAGTTAATCAATCTAAAGATTTGAATCAAGAATATAATCTATGATTTTGAACATTTTCTGGATGTTCATGGACTTCTGCAAATTCTTCATATCTTGATTCTAAAATATCTGAAATATGAACTAATTTATTTTTTATAAATATTTGAGTGACTGCAAAAAGTGCTTTTTCTCGTTTTTCAAGTATTTCATTTATGTTTTTTTCTTCATCATATCAAAAAGAAAGTATTTCATTTCATGCTTTTATAAGATTTCTATTTACTGATTTATTTTTAACAATCATTGCATATTCATATATATTTGCTGATGTTGGAACTATAGTTGTAAGCTCTATTATATAATCAAGTCATCATACTAAATCAAGTAATTTTTTATCATCTAATCTCTCTTTTACTGTTATAATATCTATAGGTTTGCTTTTTGAGTATAACTCTAACATAACATCGTATATATGAGAATGTTTTTCATCATAAAAATCTTTAGAAGACAATAAATCTGATATAACTAAAAATCAGTCCTTATCTATAAGTAGACTTCAAAGAACTGATTGTTCTGCTTCAATACTATGTGGTGGTATTTTTAACATATAAATTATTTTAATTATTTTCTAAAATTTGATTTTCAATTTTTTGTAATTCTTCTTTTATTTCTTTATTGTATGGATCTATTTCATTTGCTCTTTTAAAAGTATTTGAAGCATCTTGAAGTTTTCAAATATTTTTATAACACATTGCAAGTAATACTAAATTATCAACATCTCTTGGATTTTGTTTGATATATATTTTTACAAAATTAAGACTTTCTACAAAAAGATTTTTAAAATAATATAGATTAGCTAGCATATTTATAACTTCCATATCATCGTTTTTAATATCATTTCGTCTTTTGTATACCTCTATTGCTAAATCATATTTTTCTTGCATTGATAAAACATATCATAGTTTTTTAAGTATATCAAAATCTCATTCATGAACTAAAAGTAAATCTTTATAAATGTATTCTGCTTTTATATAGTCTTTTTCAATCATATAAATAGAAGCTAACTCTATGTTTAACTCTATGTTAAATTTATCTATAGTTAATCATTTTATAATAGTATTTTTAGCTATATCGAAATCTTGTCTTGATACACTTATTTTTACTCTTCTAAGTATTTCTTGTATTTTATCTTTTTGTTCTTGAGTAAGTTCTGAAACATTGAAAGTATAGTTTTGAATATGTGGACTTTTGTTATCTTTTATAACTTGAACTTTTTTAGAATTTGTTTTATCTGAATTAAATGGTAATAAAAAAGTTTTTCTCAAGTCATATAAAAACAATACAAATCTCTCTGAAATATAGTATATAGTATATAATGAAAATAAAATAAAAATTACTACTTCTAATCTAAGGAGGATTGATAATTCATTCATTTTTTATATTTAATTAATTATAAAACATTTTTATTATATATATTTTTATATTTTTACAAATTTTAGTTATTTTAAATAATTTTTTATAAGGTCTGAGACATGATTTAATATGTATATTTTTTCTATTATTTTAATAGAGTTTAAATCTATTTCATATCAAACTTTATCTTTTTCTCATACAAAATTTAAGTCATATATATCTTTTGAATATTTTTGATAAATTAGTGCTCTATATTGAGTTATAACTTGAGAGATTTTTGTTAGATTTCTTTTTATTCTTTTTTCATCACTTGGTGATATTTGTATAATTTTTGATAAAATCAAATCATATATTTTGACAGCTTTATCTGTTAATTTTTTTGTATCTAATCAAATAACTTCAATTCATATACCATCTAAAACTTCTCTATATGATGGTCATATGATATATCTATTATTGTATATCAAATTTGTCGATAATCAAGCATCTAAGTTTATAGCATCAAAACATCATAATTCTTTTAGTATATCTGGTAAATCAATCATTTTTATTTTTCATATAATTCAAAAATACAAATTTTCTTTTTTTTCATCTGAACATATAAAATTTCTATCCATATTTTTTTTCATTTTAGAGTCAAGTAACTCATTTTCTACATAATAATCAATCATACTTGCTCAAGAATACAATAAAATAGGAAAATTTCACAATCAATAATATATATCTTTTTCTCTATCTTGGTTTATTTGATAAGATTGAAATATAAAAGGCTTTTTGTCTTTATCAAGAGAAAAAACTCATCTATATCAGGTATCAGGCCAATTTGAAAGTTTTTGTCATTTTATGTATCTTTCATTATCAGTGAAACCAGTTGTTGTTTCACAACTAGAATAATCCGATGGACAAAAAAATATTCAATTAACTCATGAAACTAAATTATTTTCTCTTAAAAGTGTTTTTAAATCAGTTTGTTTATCTGTAGCAAAAAATTTGATGTCATAGTTTTTTGATTTTAAATCATATTTAAAAATTTTTAAATCATATCATTTAAAATCTCTTTGAATATACAAATATGCTTGAGTTTGATAAAAACTAAAAAGCAAAAATATAAATAATATATATTTCATAGATTTTTTTTAAAATATAAAATTTTATTATTTTTTATATATATTTTTGATAACAAATCAAGATAAACTTGAAAAATAGTTAAAAATGATTATTTATATTTTAATAAATTAAAAATAATTTAAAATATATGGAAAAAATATTAATAATAGAAGACGATTTATGAATATATAATTCTTTAAAAATATATCTAGAAAATTCATGATATGAAATAGATTGATTATTTGATTGAAAAAATGCAGTGGAAGAAATAATGACTTTTAAATATGATTTAATAATCCTTGATATAAATTTACCAAATAAAGATGGTATTGAAATATGTAAAGAAGTAAGAATAAAATCAAATATACCTATAGTTATGCTAACAGCTAGAACATCTCAATTAGACAAAATAATATGACTTGAAATTTGAGCAGATGATTATATAGAAAAACCTTTTTCACCTAGAGAATTACTTGCTAGAATAAAAAATATATTAAAAAGAAATAATAAAGAAGATTTAAAAATAAATGAAAATGAATTATATATAGATAAGGAGAAAATGTTGATAAAAAAATGAAATGAAATAATAATTTTAACAAGTATAGAGTTTGAGATATTTAAAAAATTATTTGAAGAAAATGGAAATATAGTTTTAAGAGAAACTCTTATGAAAGATATAATTTGATACCAAAATTATGCATTTGATAGAACTATAGATACTCATATAAAAAATATAAGAAAAAAAATAAATTTAAAAGATTTTATCTTAACAATAAGATGAAAATGATATAGATTAAATAAATAATTATGAAAATTTCAAAAAAAATAATACTAATAATTTTTTTTAGTATAATATTTATAACTATAACAAATTTTTTATGACTTTATATTTCATATAATATATACATAAAAAATTATATAAATTTAAAAAATGAACAAAAAAACAGTATAACTATAGATTATATAAACAAAATAATAGAAGAAGATAATTTAAATGATATAGAAGATATTTTTAATGATATAGAAATAGAACTTTTTGAAATAATTGATAAAAATAATTGAACAATTCCTTTAAATAATGAAAAAAATTTAGATATAGTTATAAAATATTTATCAAAATCTTGAGTAAATCCGAAATATATTGAAGAGATAATTCCAAAAAATTATTTTGAAGAGATTATAAAAAATATAAAAAATACAACTTCTCCTGAATATGATTTCATACAGAAAATTATAAAAAGTATAATAATAATAAACATAATTTCTATAAGTATACTTATAATAATATGATTTATTTTTACTATAAAAACTATTCGTCCTATAAAAGAGATAACTTTAAAATTGGACTCAATTGATAATTTATGAAATTTTAAAGAGTTAAGTTATAAAAATAAAGATGAAATATGACTTTTAGTTTGAGCTATAAATAAATTGAATAATAAAATAAAAATACAAAATAAAATAAGAGATAATTTACTTGCCGATATAAGTCATGAATTAAAAACTCCAATAACTTCTTTGCAATGTTATATGGAATGAATAAAAGACGATATAATAAAACTAGATGAAAGAAATCTAAATAATATAATTCAAGAGATGAATAGACTTATAAAACTTGTAAATATTATAATGGAGTTTGAAAAATTTAACTCTGAAAAAATAGAACTAAAATTAGAAAAAGAAGATGTGAAGTATATAACTGAAAATATTATAAAACAATTTAAACAAAAACTGAAAACAACCAATCAAAAAATAATAACTTTTTGAATAAAAAAAGAAATATTAACACATAAAGATAGTTATATACAAATAGTTCAAAATATAATTTGAAATTTTATAAAATATGCTTGAGAAAATACTATTTTAAAAATTGATTTTCAAAATAATTATATAATTTTTAGTGATAATTGAGTTTGAATAGATGAAAAATATCTACCATTTATAAAAGAAAAATTTTTTCAAATAAAAAAAGAAAAAACTTGAAATATAGATAAAAGATGAATTGGAGTAGGTTTTTCAATAATAGAAAAACTGATTTTAGCTATGAACTGGAAAATGGAAATAAAAAGTAAATTATGAGAATGATTAGAAATAAAAATAATCACAAAAAATTCACATTAAAAACTTTTATTATTTAATTTTATTATATAATAAAAAT
>CAZIGU010000062.1:0-5962 GCA_964538545.1 uncultured Candidatus Peribacteria bacterium | reverse complement strand
ATAATATTAAGTTGAATTATTTTTAATTTATATATTATAAATTTATAAAAAATAAAAATTGCATAAGATTTTAAATCACAAAAAAACAAAAACAAAAACTAATACAAAATATTTTAATTGTATAGTTTTTTATTTATGAAAAAAATACTCATTTTCTTATTTATCTTAGTATTTATAAAAGAAACACAAGCTCATCCACTTGATATCTCATCTTCATTTTTTTCTATAAAAGAAAATAAAGTAAATGCAACTACATATTTACATACTTATGAAGTAGAATATTTATTATCTAAATTATGAAAACCTCCTGAAAATATAATGTCCTATTATAAATATGAAGATATTATTAAGAAATACTTAAAAGAAAATATTTTTTTCTCAAATAATTGAAAAAATTGTAATCTTGATTATCAAGAAGTAATTAAACAAGAAGAATATGAAATAGTAGATAAATGATTACAAGTAAATTATATTTTCTCTTGTGAAGAAAAAATAAATTCTTGAAAAATTAAAAAATATAAAAATAAGTTTATTTAAGGAGTTTGAGCTTCAAACAAATAAAGTCACAATTTATGACTTAAATAAATCTTTAGACCAAATATCCCCTTATAAGTTTAGTATACTTACACCTAAAGTTATAAATTTAAATTTTGATTTATCAAAAAAAGCAGAAAAACACTTAGATACTGATTGAGACTGATTAACAGATACTGATGAGATATTATATAAGACAGATAAAAATAAAATAGATACTGATTGAGATAATTGGACTGATTATGAAGAAATAATGACTTCTTATTCTCCTTTAAATAAAGAACCTTGACCTTGACAAGTAAAAAGAGATTTTATACCTCAAGATGTTTTATATAGTATAGAAAATAATAAAGAACTATCTAAAGAAGAGGAAAAATCTTTAACAAATGATATTTTTTCTGAATCATTAAAAAAAATAAGTAATTATGTAAAACAAATATGAGATGAAAATATTATTTATATTTTTTTACTAATTATAGCTTTAGGTTTTATACATGCAATGTGACCTTGACATTCAAAAAGTATACTTGCTTCATATGTTTTAGATAAAGATAAAAGTTTTTTAGATGGTTTTATATTTGCAGTTATATTTTCTATAACCCATATAATTGATATAGTAATAGTTTTTATAATAGCAAAAGTAATATTTAGTTATTTTGATATGTGAAACTATATAATATATATTCAAAGAGTTTCAATAATTTTACTAATAATATTAAGTATATACTTAATATATAGAAGTATAAAAAATATAAATTGTAAAATCAAAACATCATCTACTAAATCAAATATAATAATATGATTTCTAGCTTGACTTGCTCCTTGTACTTTTTGATGGAGTATATTTTTACTTTTATTCTCTTTATGAAGCTTCAATTTAATTCCTATATTTATATTAGCTTTATATTTTTATGTTTATTAACAATTTTAATATTAACTTATTTCCTAAGAGAAAAACTATTTAGTAAAATATCTTTTTTTACTAAATACTCATCAATAATATCGTCTTTATTTATTTTTATATTCTCTATATATATTTTAATTTCTTTATATTAAAAATTATGAAAAAAATGATATCAATTTTAGTTATAATTACTCTATTATGACAATTTATAACTCAAGTGCAAAATTCTTATTCTGCTACAAATTGGACTGAAGAAACAGCAACTCATCTAGCTAAAAGAGCTCTTATTTGAGCTACTCCAGCAAAAATAGAAGAACTTAAAAATGCTTGAAGCTCTGAAAATGCCGTAAATATACTTTTTCCTAGTATAGAAGGACCTGATAGAACAAATTATAATACATTATTACAAAACTTTATGTCATCTACTTGATTTAGTATAACAAGTGGTGATTCTATGAATAAATATTATACTTTAAAATACTATGCAGATCCTTATGAAGCTAAAGCAAAACTATTTATGGTTTTTGAAGATATTTTTGCTTCTTCTCTAGATAGTGGTAAAAAAATAAATTATACAGATATAGAAAATACTCATAAACTTATATATAAATATATGTTTTGAAGCTATAAAGATCTAGTTAAAAAAATAATTTTCACTTGAACTGAAGAATTAGGAGACTATACTGAATGAGCATTTTTAGATTTTTTTAATCAAACAAATAAAAAATATCCAAACGAAAACTATGCTAGAGAACTATTACAATTATTTCTTATGGATGAATACAAACCCCTAGAAAATAAAGATTTATGAAGTATAAGAAACTATGAAGAACCTGATGTAGCAAGTTTAGCAAAAATACTTTTTTGATATAAAAGTGATACAAATACAAATAAAGTATCTTACCAAATGCCAACTTATACTTGAAGTGATTTAAGAGTAGTGGAGTTTTTAACTTGAAGTTTAAAATCTTGAGATGAAAATAAATTCACAAGTTTTTATAATCGAGCTTCTTGAACTATAAACTTAGAACAAATTCAATCTGGTTGATGAGAGGTACTTAGAAATAATATAATAGATTATATATTTTCTAAAAGAGAAAATGAATTAGCTTTATTTATATGAAATAAATTGATAAGATTTTATGCTACTGAAACACCTACAAAAGAAGAACTTGAACAATTTAAAAATATAATAATTTCAAATAATTTCAATATATATAATAGCGTAAAATGGCTTCTAGCTAGTGATATAATGTATTCTCAAAAATCAATGAATGAAATGAGATACAAAAATCCTATAGAGTTATGAGTTTGAAGTATAAAACTAATAAATCAAGAAAACCCAAATTATATAGATCCTGTTTTTTATACTAGAAACGATATTTTAAACTCTTTATGATGGTCACCTTATCAACAATTTTCTATTTTTGGTAGAGCTTGATTTGACTATAATGACAATTTTTATAATGCAAATTTACAAAATAAATGGATAAGTACAAACCCTAGGTATACTTATAGTTATTGAATTAGTGCAAATGATAAATCAAAATATAATATACAAGATAAAAAATCAAGTGTATACAGTTTAATAACATATAAATATAAAAATGTATTATCTTACAATTTATTTATAGATATAAACCCTAGTTTAATTGCTTGAAATACTCTAATTTGAACTTGAGTTATAGATTATTTAAGTTGAACTAGTGCTAAAAAATATACTTTTTATGCTTGAAAAATCAGTCAAACAAATAGTATAATAACTGATTTATGAGAAATAAATTTTGATTTACTATCATCAACTGCTACTTGAAGTGAAGTTATAAATTTTTCTAGTTGAAGTTTTATTTCATCTTGAATTACTTATACTATAACTAAAGCTAGCTTTTCTCCTTTAAATCCTTGAAAACTTGATAGAAGTTTAACTGAAGATGAAGTAATTGAAATACTTGAAAAAAAATTACTTTTATGAGTTAAAATACCTGAAAATACAAAAAATATTTTAAGAAATTTTTTACAAACTGATGAAAATTGAAATAAAATAATTTTTGACTCTACAAAACATAAAGAAAAAATAGAATCATTATGAAGTATTATTTTAACATTACCAGAATTTGTTTTGAACTCATGAAATAGTACTCCTGAAGAAAATATATCTGAAACTTCATTTTTAAATAATACAAATTCTAAATTAGTATTGGTAAATTTAAATTGATGATATGACTATTTATACAATTTCTTTCCTGCAAAAAATAAAGATTATATGCAAACTATAAGACCTACTTTATATAGAAAAGATAATGAAATAGTACAAGTATGAGATTTTTATATGTCAAACTCTATAGCTTATTGAAGTTGAATGACTTATTGATTAAAATCACTTTATGATTCTTGAGATTTAAGAGTTTTTAATAGAACATGAGCTCGTGATCATTCTCGTGATCATGATCAAGCTAGTAGATCTGTAGCTTCTTGTGATAGTTATACAGTGAGTGAAAGTGATGGTACTTTTGGTAAATTTATCAAACAAGAATCACCTGTTAATACTATGGTTATTTGAAACTCTAAACCATATGTATTTAGAAATTGAAAATATATAAATATTGGTTGATGATGAAATATTTTAAATAATGAAAGATTGTCTAGTAATAAAAAAACTCAAGTTCTAAATACTATAAGAGAATTATACAATTCTAGAAGTTATCCTTGAAAAACAAGTTATACTTTTAAAGATGCTATTAAAATAGATGGTATATGACAAGCTGCATTAGCTTCTCCTCTAAAAAGAGATTGAGCTTGAAGTTGAAATTGACAAAACTATGAATTTATCAAATCTATGCTTGAAAATAATTATTGAAAAGTATTTTATCTAAATTGAAATTGATGATATGATACTCATGATAAACAAGCTAATAGTTTGGATAAAGATATATGAGTAGTTGTAAGTACTATGGTAGATTTCTTTAATAAAGTAAAAGATACTCAAGATGTAACAATAGTTTTATATTCTGAATTTTGAAGAACTATAAAAGAAAATTGATGAGCTTGAACTGATCATTGAGAATGATGAGTTATGTGGCTTTTAACAAGTAATAATAAATTAAAAAACAGTCTTCCTGAAAAAATATATGGTGATTTAGATGTAACTAAAGAAAAAGAAGATTTTTTATGAGTTTGAATATATTATGATTCAGTTTATGCAAAAATAGTAGAAGCTCTATACAATAAAATTTGAATTTACTCTCATAAACTAGAAGATGATATAGATACCTCTGTACCTAAAATAAGAAATTTTAATTCTCAAGTAAAAAGCTACTATTGAAACAATAACAATTTTTTCACAAATATACAATTTGAAATAGAAAGTAAAAATTTTGAAATATCTGCTTGATCAAACGTAGAAATAAGATACTGAACTTGACTTGATAGCCTAAAAAATAAAATAAATAATTGGGAATTATACCAAAGTAGTAATCCTATAGTTAAATGAAATAAAGTAAATTTTACAAAAAATGTATATTGACCTAGTTTTGCTTATGAAATAAAAGTAAAAAATAATCAATATATAGAAAAAATTTTTACTTGAGTTATAAATACTTGACTTGCTAGTACATGAAGTTTAGCAATATCAGATAAAAATGATACTTTTTTACAAACTTTTAAATCTTGAGAAATTATCTCTTGAGAAAAAACTCTAACAAATAAAATACTTCTTTGAAAAGCTATAGTTTCTACTTGAATTACTATTATATGAACTTGAAGTGAAACAAGTACTTGAATAATTGAAACAGTTACTCCAAAAATACTTAGTAAATGAAATGGTATTTCTCTAAAAATAAATTCATGAAGTGTAAATATAGAGAAACTAACTTGATCTTGAACTTGGAATGGTAGATTTATACTTTGAGATGAAGTACAAAAAGATTTAATATGAGAAGAAATATCTAGTTGATCTCAAGATATAACAAGTGAAAAAATTAAAAAAATCATCAAAATATGAGCAGATACTCTATGAATATCTCTAAAACTTGATAACAATATAGATATTATTGTTGATTCTTTAGAATCAAATAAGAAATATAATATATTATACTCTGAAGATTTAAAAAATTGGCAAACTCTAACTTGAGCTACAGCAGATGCTTCTTGAAGTATAGTATTTAGTACAAATCATTTTACATACTTTGCAATAACTGATAATAGTATAGTTGAACATCCTACTACTACTTCTACTCCTACTTCTACTCCTACTTCTACTCCTACTTCTACTCCTACTTCTACTCCTACTCATAACATATCATCTTGATGATGAGGTGGTTGATGATGATGAGGTTTAAGAAGAGATTTTTGTCCTGATTGAGATAATTCTAATAGTTATTATGATTGAAAATGTGAACAAATAGAAGAAGAAAAAGAAACTAAAAATATAAAAACTAAAAAAAATAAAGTTGAGAGTAAAAGTATTACAAATTCAGCTATATTAAGAAATAAATATCTAGAAGAATTAAAAATATATAAAAAATA
>CAZIGU010000061.1:0-5964 GCA_964538545.1 uncultured Candidatus Peribacteria bacterium | reverse complement strand
GCTACTACTGAATCTACTCCAGCTATGGAAGCTACTACTACTGAAGCTCCAACTGCTGAATAATTTCAATAAAAAACTCACTTTAAAGTGAGTTTTTTTGTAAATAAGACTCTAAAATAAAATATGCAGATAAAGAGTCTTTTTTTTGTTTTATATTTTTTTCTCAAATGGATTTTAAAAAATTTATAGATTCAAAAGTAGTAAATCTTTCATCTATTCCTTCTATTTTTATATCAGGAAAAATAATTCTCAATTTATCTATAAATTTTTTAGTTTTTATAAGCTGTTTATTATCAATTCAATATAAATCATAAGGCATTCAAATAATTATAGATTGTATTTTTTTTTCTATAATTATTTTTTTTAATTTATTGACAAGTTCTACTCTAGGAATGCTATCCATAGTAAAAATAATATTTCATACACTGTTATATGCTAGTCAACAAAGCTTATTTCATAAATCTATACTTAAATAATTCATACTAATCAACATTTATTATTATTTTTGAAACACTATCTTTTGATAAATTTATATAAATATCATGTTTTCAAATATGTTTTATATGTCAAGATGGCATTTGTATATGTTTTTTTTCTAAGTGAACTCAAAATTGAGATTTTATTTTTTCAATTATATCTCTTTCTCAAATTCATCAAAAAGTTTTTCAATTATCAAGTTTTTTAAGAGTAAAATTTATAGTTTGCAAATTTAATAAATCATGTATTTTATGTCTATTTTCTACTAATTCTCTTCTCTTTTCTTCTTTCTTCTTTTGTTGATTTAGTATGTTTTTTTCTTCTTCTATAGTTAATTTTTTAGCCAATCATTTTGGTATTAAAAAATTTCTAGCATAACTATCACTAACATCTTTTATATCTCAAACATGTCATACATTTGGAACTAATTGTAAAAATAATACTTTCATATTTTTATAATAAAAAATAAATTATTCTCAAATTTCTAAAACAGATATAGTATAACCTGTCAATTTAGAAGCTAATGCAATATTTATACCATTTTTTCAAATAGCTTTTGCTCTTTGTGATGAATTAAGATATGCTTTTGCAGTTTTTTGTTCTTCATCAACCTCTACTTTTATAATTTCAGCTGGAGTAAGTGATTTTGCAATTTTTTCTTCTATAGGCAAATTATTATTTATTATATCCATTTTTTCTCAAGATAATTCTTGCATAATAGTTTTTATTCTAACTCATTTTTGACCTATTAAACTTCAAACTGGGTCAATAGTTTCATCTGTAGTAGATACAAGTAATTTAGTTTTTACTCATCGAGCTCTAACTAATTCATCTATTTTGATAATTCAAGAAGAAACTTCTGGAATATTTAGATTAAATAAAGCTTCAACTATGTTTTTATTTTTTCTTGATAAAGTAACTCTAGGCCCAATTTTTTCATCATTTATGGCTTGAGCAACATAAACAAAAAATCTTTGATCTGGAGTATAATTGTCTTTTGAAACTTGTTCTGATTTTGGTAATATAACATTGTTTCAATTATAATCAAGAATAACTTTTCCAGATTCAACCATAACAACTTTCATATTTAAAACTTCTCAGATTTTATCTTTAAAAAGATTATAAATTCTTTCTTTTTCATTATCTCAAATTTTTTGAATAACTACTTGTCTAGCAGCTTGTGAAGCTATTCTTCAAAAACTATCAGCTATAGAAGAAGCTAAAACATCTTCTGTAACATCTATTTCAACCATATCTCACTCAGAAAAAGATGAAGCATTATCTCATAACTCCTCAAAACTTATTTCAGTATATGGATTTGTAACTTCTTTAACAACTATTTTTTGAATAACTATTTCTATACTGCCTGCTTCTAAATCTAATCTAACAACCACTTCTTCATCTTTATTTCAATAATCTTTTTTATAAGCTGTTTTTATAGCAGATTCTATAATCTCTATAATAGTTTCTTTTGGAATTTTTTTCTCAGTTGAAAGCAAATTAACTGCTTGTTCAATTTTTTTAACATCTAACATATTTTTAAATAATTATATCTTAAAATAAGCAAAACGAGAATTTGAAAAAATCAAACTCCCGTCTTTTAAAAACGAACTTTAATTGGAGGTACCAATGAGAATTGAACTCATATACGGGGTGTTGCAGACCCCTGCATAACCACTCTGCCATGGTACCATTTTTTTAAAGTGTGAGCATTATATAAAATAATTTTTATTTTTCAAATTTTTTATTATATTTTATATAAATAAATTATAAATATAATATATGATACTATTTACAAGTGCATTATCTGTAGAACTAAACTCTATAAAAGAAAGTATAAAAAATATAAATATAAATTCAAAATATAAAATAAACTTTTTATTAACATGAGTTTGAGTAGAAAATACTATTTATGAAATAAAAAATTATTTATCTAAAAATAATGTTTCTTTTATAGTAAATATTTGAGTTTGTTGATTAAAAGAACAAAATATAGATTTAGATTTTTTTCAAGTTTATAAAATAAATAAATTATCAAATAAAAAAGAGAGTATTTGCCCTATTTATATAGATTTTTTATATTTAAAAACAATAGATTGTAGTGATAAGATAATAACAGATAAAAATGATTTATATGAAAATTATGTAGATATGGAAAGTTATTGAGTAGATTTTATTTGTTCAAAAGAAAAAATACCATATTTAATTATAAAAAAACCTTTTGATATAGTTTGAATAAACTCAAAAAAAGTAAATAAAAATGATATTTACAATTCTTTAAAAGAACTAGATTATAAAAACCTAATAGAAAAAATAAATATTTTTTTAGATAAAAATTTGTATAAAAATGAAAATATAGTTCAAATAGAATATTTTGTAAATAATTTAAAAACTCATCTTACTTTTAGTGAAAAAGAAAAATTAAAAAAAGATATTTCAAAAGAAATATCTTTTAAAAGAAAAAAAGAAGATATTTTTGAAGAAATATTAAAAAAATATGAATAATTAAGATATTCATATTTTTATTTTATAAAATTTCAGTACAATTTAATATCTGAAAAATCTGTTTTAAAATTGCTAGGAACACCTGGTAAATTAAGTAAATCTATATCTAAATCTATAATTTTTCAAGTTTCTAAATCTATTAAATGAATATGGTTTCATTTAGTTAATTCATACCTAGTTTTTTCTCAAACTCAAGTAAGTTTTGTTAAAATTCATTTTTTACTCATTTCTTCAACATTCCTATAGACTGTAGATCTACCAACTTTTGGGTGTTTTTCTTTTAGTAATTCAAATATTTCATCAACAGTTAAATGATCTCAAGAGCATATTTTTTCTATATCACATAAATAACAATGTGTTTTCATAATAATGATTTTTAAAGTATATTTTTAAGAATATAAATAATTTTTAAAAAAATGCAAATTTAAAACAAGAATTATTATTATAATATACTTCAAAGTTCTGATTTTTATAACCAATAATAAACTCTGTTAATTGTTGTCCATATATTTTTATAATTATTTTTTAAATTTATTTTAGTATAAAAAACTTCAATTTTTGCAATTAAAAAGAGCTAGTAAATACACAAGCTCATTTATATATCATGTTTCATGATGAAATATATCCTAATAATTTAAAAATTAAATATAACTATTCAAAATTTACTCTCTTTCTTCATCAAAATCTTCATCTAAATATACAAAATCATCATCCTTTATAGTATAACTCCATTATTAAAAACACCTTTCTTTTCTAGTTTTTTAACTTCTACAAGTATTTTATCTATTTTACTTTCATTCATAAATTCTACTTTTTGATTTGAATACATATGATAATTTTATATGTATATTTATTTAGTATATACATTTTTATTGAAAGTCAACTATTTTTTTTTGACTTATTTATAAAAAAATGTTAAAATATAACTACTTATATTATTTTATAAATTTTAATTATGACACAAGTTCAAACACAAGAAATAAAAGAACAAGAAGTAAAAACTACTACTCTAAATGCTGTAGAAACACAAGAAATAGAAAAAGTTTTTAGTGAAGCTAAAGACTTCAGATCTGTATGAGAAAAAATCACTTCTCCTCTTGATAGCATCATATCTCAAACTGCTGCAGTTATAGATAATGACCCTATAATGAATGTTTCAGATGAATTACAAAAAATGAACTGAGATGTTCAATCAGTTTATAAAGATATTCTTGATACTGATAGTACTGTTATGAAGCTTATGAAATCAATTCCTTGATTATGAAGTATTGCTGAAAAAATATGAAGTAAAGTTGATGAAGCAAAATTTAATATGAAAACTGTAGAATGAAAAATAAATGTAATATTTTCATGATTTGATGTTTCATATAACTCTATAAATACATCTATAGATATGCAAAAAAATTTCTTAGACGGTATAGATGCTAACTTAGATAAAGTAAAAGCATATGAACAATATGTAAATCAAAAATTAGAAGAATTAAAAGCTAAACATGCTTCTTTAGAAGAATGAGATGAAAAATTTAAAATATGACTTTTTATACAAAATGTTGAGTTTTTTAAAGCTAACTTAACTGTTTTGATATGAAATCTTGAAATGGCTAAAAAAAGATTACTTATGAGACTTGATAGCGCTCAAAAATTGTCTTTAGCTATGAATTCTTCAAGACCTATTTTTAAAACATTATTATCAACTGCTTTAATAGAAACTTCTTCTCAAAAAGCTCTAGACGCATCTATGAAAGCTATGGATGTAATGTGAAAAACTATAGATAAAATGTCTTCTGAACTTACAGATAAAGCTATTGAATCTAGCAAGAGATCTGAAGAAATGGCTTCTAAACCAGTTGTTTCTACAAAAGTATTTATAGATAATGTTACTAAATTAAAAAATCATTTTGATACTATCGATTCTTTTAGAGAAAAAGTAAAACAAGATGCTATAGCTGAAAGAAAAGAATTTGAAAATGCAAAAGTTAAACTTGAAAACATGAAAGTTCTTGATAAGAAAGGTTCTGAAGAATTAGAAGAAGTTATAAATGGTTGATGATGAGAAGAAACTAAAACAGAAACTAAATAATTATAAAAAACTCTATAAAAATAGAGTTTTTTAGTAAATTTTAAAAACTAATAAAAACAAAAATATGTCTAAACAAACTTGATTTGATGCTTTTTTTAATACTTTAACAAGTTCTAAAGAGTTCAAAGCAGTTATGACTCATGATTATAAATGAGATCTAGAAAAAATGGAAGAAAATATGAAAGAAACTCTAAAATCTTGAAAAGAATATATAAATGATATGAACGAAAAACTTAAAAAAAGTGATGAAGAAACTGTAAAAGCAGAATCTATTTTTGAGCAATTAAACTCATCTTTTACTATACCTGAAGCACTTGAACATTGACAAAAAAGTACTTGAAGTTGAACTAAATCTCAAACAAATTATGAATGATGAGATATCAATGTAGAGTATTTTGAAAAAAAAGATAATCATACTTGGTGATTTGAAGCTATAGCTTGAATGCATGATCTAAAAAAAGATTTAAAAGATAGTTTTATAGCTCCATTAAAATTTAAATTTTTAGTACAAAATCTTGAACAAAACAAAGATATTGATCCTAAAAAAGCTGAATTATATAAAAAAATTTCTGCTGAATATGAAAAATTTAAAATCTCTATTCCAACTTGAGTATTGTTTTATTGACCTCCTTGAACTTGAAAAACATTTATAACAAAAAAACTAGCTCAAGAACTAAATGCTTGATATATAGAAAAATCTGCTTGAGAATTTGGTTCTTCATATCAACATCAAACTGCACAAAATATAAAATCATTTTTTGAAAAAGCTAAAAAACTTTCTCATAAATGACCTATTTTATTATTTTTAGATGAAATTGATTCTATATTGTCTAAAAGAACTAATAATATTGATGCTCAAAAAGCTGAAGAAGTATCACAATTTTTGCAAGAATTTAATAAAT